>JBNMNZ010000119.1:0-5643 GCA_051276605.1 Polaribacter sp.
CCAAGAGGAAGGGTTATCGAAATTTACGGTCCAGAATCTTCGGGTAAAACAACATTAACATTACACGCAATTGCAGAAGCTCAAAAAGCGGGTGGAATTGCCGCTTTTATCGATGCAGAACATGCATTTGATAAATTTTACGCACAAAATTTAGGAGTCGATATAGATAATTTAATTATTTCTCAACCAGATCATGGTGAGCAAGCATTAGAAATTGCAGAAAACTTAATTCGTTCTGGGGCAATCGATATTGTTGTAATAGATTCTGTTGCAGCTTTAACTCCAAAAGCCGAAATTGAAGGTGAAATGGGAGATTCTAAAATGGGTCTTCATGCACGTTTAATGTCACAAGCATTGCGTAAATTAACAGGGACTATTTCTAAAACAAAATGTACCGTTATTTTCATTAACCAATTAAGAGAAAAAATTGGAGTAATGTTTGGGAACCCAGAAACAACAACTGGTGGAAATGCATTAAAGTTTTATGCTTCTGTACGTTTAGACATCAGAAGAAGAACACAGATTAAAGACGGAGACAGAGTTATTGGAAACAGTACGAAAGTTAAAGTTGTAAAAAATAAAGTAGCACCACCTTTTCAAATTGCAGAATTTGATATTATGTATGGTCTAGGAATTTCTAAAGTTGGTGAAATCTTAGATATTGGTGTAGAATTAGGGATTGTAAAGAAAAGTGGCTCTTGGTTTAGCTACGGAGAAACCAAACTAGGGCAAGGTAGAGATGCTGTAAAAGGCTTAATTAAAGACAACCCAGAATTAGCAGAAGAATTGGAAGGAAAAATAAAAGAAGCTATTGAAAATCAAGAATAATTATTAAAAGTTCTAATTATTATTAAAACTGCTTTAGAAATAATCAATCTATAGCAGTTTTTTATTTTTATAAAATGATTACAATATCAGAAAATATACAATTAACATCCGTTTTGAGTTCAGATTCAGAAGTTCTCTTTAAATTGATGAAAGAAATTTATCCTGTCGCTTACAGTCATTTTTGGGTAGATAATGGAGACTGGTATGTGAACACACAATATTCTAAAGAAAATATTTTAAAAGAAATATCTGATGAAAGCTCAGATAATTATTTTGTTCTTTTTAAGAATGAAATCATTGGGAATTTTAGAATTATTTGGGATGAAAAACTAGAAGGATTAAAACAAAAGAAACATATAAAATTGCATCGAATTTATTTGCATCAAAAAACACAAGGAAATGGAATTGGAAAAAAAATACTTTCTTGGCTAGAAGATAAAGCGAAACAAAAAGGGTATAAAATTATTTGGTTAGATGCAATGAATGAGCAACCCCAGGCTTTTCAGTTTTATAAAAAACTAGGTTACAAATATCATTCTCACATTGTTTTACCTTTTGATTTATTATATGATGGCGTTCGAAAAATGAGTCAAGTGTATAAAAAAATTTAAACGCCAGTACTTCCAAAACCACCCGAACCACGATCGGTCTCGCTTAAAACTTCAACTTCTTTCCAGTTTGCACGTTCATGTTTTGCAATGATTAATTGCGCAACTCTTTCTCCATCATTTACAACAAAGTCATCATTTGATAAATTGACTAAAATCACGCCAATTTCACCTCTATAATCCGCATCTACAGTTCCTGGAGAGTTTAAAACAGTAATTCCTTTTTTGGCAGCTAAACCACTTCTTGGTCTAACTTGTGCTTCAAAACCAATAGGTAAAGCTATAAACAAGCCTGTTTTTACAATAGCTCTTTCTAAAGGTTTAAGTGTTATTGGTTTTTCAATATTTGCACGTAAATCCATTCCTGCCGCACCACTAGTTTCGTAAGTTGGAGTTGCGTGTTTAGATTTGTTAATTATTTGTACGTTCATTTTTATAAAATAAGATACAAATATAATAAATCAACCCAGGATTCCATATAAGTTAATAGTTTTCTTACATTTGAAATCTAAATTTATAGAGATGAGTAAACATCAGAAGATTGCCGTTTTAGGAGGTGGAAGTTGGGCGACAGCAATTGTTAAAATGTTGATAGAAAATATAGAAACAGTTGGTTGGTATATGAGAAGCGAACAAGCAATAGAGTATATCAAAGAGAATCATCACAATCCAAAGTATTTACGTTCTGCTGAATTAAATCCAAAATTCTTAGATTTATCTGACGATATAAATTATATGATTGCTAATTATGATGTTTTAATTTTTGCAATTCCATCTGCTTTTGTAACAAGTGAATTAGAAAAATTAAAAGAATCTTTAGATAATAAAACCCTTTTTTCTGCCATTAAAGGGATTGTACCTGAAACGGGTTTAATTGTTGGCGAACATTTTAATATAAAGTACAATATTCCTTTAGAAAATATAGGTGTAATTACAGGTCCTTGCCATGCAGAAGAGGTTGCAATGGAGCGCTTATCATATTTAACAATAGCCTGTATAGATAAGGAAAAGGCAGAATTAATGAGTAATTCTTTGAAAAGTTGGTACATAAAAACCAAAATTTCTGATGATATTATTGGTACAGAATATGCCGCAATGTTAAAAAATATTTATGCTGTTGCCGCAGGAATTGCACACGGGTTAGGTTATGGTGATAATTTTCAATCCGTATTAATGAGTAACGCAATTCGTGAAATGAAACGCTTCATAAAAAAAGTACATAAAATGAAGCGGAACATTAACAACTCTGCATATTTAGGTGACTTGTTAGTAACAGGGTATTCAACATTTAGTAGAAATAGACAATTTGGAAATATGATTGGTAAAGGCTATACTGTTACATCTGCTCAACTAGAAATGAGTATGATTGCCGAAGGGTATTACGCTACTAAAAGTGCTTTTAAAATTAAAGAAGAGAAAAGGACAATAACACCAATTATAGATGCGGTTTATAATGTTTTGTATAATGATAAGGACCCTAAAAAAGAATTTAAAAAGTTGACAAATAAGTTGGATTAATTGTTTAATTTTGAACAATTAAAACTATTTTTTAACTTTTATTATGAAAACAATACAAGAAGTTGTAGAAAGTACCATTAGAAAGACACCTTTTATTGAAGAAGCTTTGCATGAAAAGCTAATTAATGTTTCTTCTTTAGCAAGAATTATTTTACCAGAAGTTTCACAAGCTTTAAAAAAAGAGGTTAAAGTTGGCGCAGTGATGATGGCAATTAACAGGCTTTCACCTGCAAGCGAATTACGCATCAGAAAAAACATTAAAAAGTTAGCTTTAGATCTGGGTGATGTAATTGTGCGTTCTGATTTGTGTGATTTTACTTTTAAAAATACACCTTCACTACTAAGGGAAATTGCGAAGATATTAACACAATGTGCAGAAAACTCTGACTACTTTTTAACAGTTTCTCAAGGAATTTTTGAAACAAATATTGTTACCAGTAAAAACTTAAGGCCTTTCGTTGAAGAAATTTTTGAAAAAGAATTTTTGATAAATAGTGTTTTAGAATTGGCGTCTATTACGATAAAATTACCAAGAGGAAATTTAGACCAATCAGGTATTTATTACTTTATTTTAAAGCAATTAGCTTGGGCAGATATTCCTTTACAAGAAATTATTTCAACCACAAATGAAATGACAATTGTTGTAAAAGAACACGATATTAATCAAACCTTTGCGATTTTAATGGACATGAAATTAAAATAAAAAAATGGCTAAAAATGATCCGTATGCAGCTTTAAGAATAAAGGAGTTTAATATTTTTTTATTGGTTAGATTTCTACTTGTTTTTGGTTGGTCTATGCAGTTTATTGTGATTGAATGGCAAGTGTATAGCATTACAAAAGATCCTTTATCTTTAGGTATTATAGGTTTAATGGAAATTATTCCTGCTTTTTCTATGGCATTATTTGCAGGTCATATTGTAGATCAAAAAGAAAAAAGAAACTTGTTAGCAATTTGTACAGCCGCTTTTTCTTTGATAAGCTTTGGCTTGTTTTTATTAACGTCTAATAGTGTTGTTGGTGATTGGTCTACAAATTCAATTTTATATTCAATTTATGGGTTGGTTTTTTTTGGTGGGTTCTTACGTTCTTTTTTTGGGCCTACAATTTTCTCTTTGGTGGCTTTGCTTGTTCCTAAAAAAATATACCATAATGCGGCAACTTGGAGCACAAGCACATGGAAAACAGCATCTGTTTCAGGAGCACTTTTTGGCGGTTTTTTTATTAGTTGGATTGGTGTTGACAAAACGCTATGTTTAGTTTTTATTCTAGTTATTTTATCCCTTATTATTCTCTTTCAAATTAAAAAACAACCGATTTTAAACACAAAAATTGGTGAACCAATTATAGAAAGTTTAAAAGCGGGTATTCAGTTTGTTTTTCAAAACAAAGCAATTTTAGGAACGCTAACTTTAGATATGATTGCAGTTTTATTTGGAGGAACAGTTGCAATTTTATCAGTATTTGCTCAAGATATTTTAAAAGTTGGACCAGAGGGTTTTGGCGTTTTAAACGCATCTATTTCTATGGGAAGTATCCTTACCATGTTTTTAACAACATACATTCCAATCAATAGAAATACAGGTAAAAAAATGTTGGTTTCTGTTTTTATTTTTGGATTAAGTATCATTGCCTTTGGACTGTCATCTATTTTTTGGGTAAGTATTTTGGCACTATTTATAAGCGGAGCTGCAGACGGAATTTCGATGGTTATAAGACAAACTATTTTACAACTCAAAACGCCTGATGAAATGAGAGGTAGAGTTTCTTCTGTAAACTCAATGTTTGTTGGTTCTTCTAACGAGTTAGGTGCTTTTGAAAGTGGTTTAGCAGCTAAAATAGTAGGTCCAGTTGTAGCGGTAGTTTTTGGCGGAACCATGACTTTAATTACGGTTGTTGCTACAGGAATTGTAAGCCCAACAATAAGAAACTTAGATTTAACAGAAGAGATTGAAGAGCGCGAAAAAGAAGAATAATTTTTTACTTTTTTAGGCATAATTTTTGATGTATAAGAAAAAATCAACGATGCTATGAAATCATTAATCACCTTTTTTTTATTACTATTTTCTATTTCTTGTTTTTCGCAAAAAATTACATTAAAAGTTTTAGATTTTGATACGAATGCACCTATAGAAAGAGCGCACATTTTTTTTATAAATAAAATAACCTATACAAACGAAAAAGGGGAGTTCTCTTTTATGTTAATGAAAGAAGATAGTATTACTTTTTCTGTTACACACCTTAAATATAAAACAAAAGAAGTCGTATACAGTAAAAGCAACAGGTCTTTAATTATATTTCTTACAGAAAAACAAGAAGCTTTAGAAAGCATTCAAATTAACACCAAAAGAAAACTTAAAAGTGCTATCTTTTTTAAAAAATTACAAGATCTACCAAAAGCGGTTTATTCTTTCGGGTCTATTATAGAGGATCGTAAAATTTACATTTTTGGAGGTGATGCTTCAAGTGTGTTCGAAAAAAATAAAGAATGTCTTAGTTTACCATATACTAGTTTCGCAGAATTAATGAAATGTTTAGCTAGGCCAAAACCGATTGATTTTAATAATTATATAGGAGATATACAAGCGTACGATATTATTGATAAAAAATGGAGTATTGAAAAAGATAAACTTATAAAAAGAGCCTATCACAACGCAATATTTCACCAGGATACTGTTCTTTTAATCGG
>JBNMNZ010000120.1:0-5622 GCA_051276605.1 Polaribacter sp.
CAATTCAATCCTTTTATTAATTCTCAAAATAACTAATATCAATATAAAGGGCAAGTAATTGTATTTAAATTCTCAAGTACTTGCTCTTTTTAATTAAAAAACAATAATGATGAAAAAAATAAAATTAATCGCATACTTATTTATAGCTATCTGTACGCTTAATAGTTGTACCGACGAGGTGGAGCCACAAGATACAAATTATGTTACTTTCGAGTCAGATTCTTATAGCTTTGGAGTTGATATTGATGGTGAAAGTACCAATATTATTACGATGTATGCATCTACAATATCAGCATCCGCAAGAACGCTAGAAGTTGTTGTTGTTTCAGATGAAACTTCGGCTGATAATGCTTCTTACACGGTACCAACTTCATTTGTAATTCCAGCAAATTCAAATGTAGGTGAATTTTCAGTAACAGTTTCAGATTTAAACATTGGCGCTGACGGTGAAACGTTAACCATCGGTTTAGTTTCAAAAGAAGGTCTTTATGTTGGTGGTAATATAACTCTAAATATTTCTAGACTTTGTGCAAGCGGTACCAAAAGTTTAGAATTATCAATTGTTAATACTGATGGTTATCCTGATGAAGCTTCTTTTTCTTTAGTTAATTCAGCTGGAGATATAGTTTTATCACTTGCTCCAGGTGATTTAACTGATGATATTATGTTTAAACAATGCCTACCAATAGGTGAATATACTTTAAATGTTGTAGATTCTTATGGAGATGGAGGAACTACATATACAGTAAGTTCAGATGGTGTTGGTATAGCTTCTATATCTGGAAGCTCTTATTCAACTGATGCAAGTATAACCTTCTCTTTATAGAGATTTAATTAAAAAAAAATAAAAAACCACCTCAATTGAGGTGGTTTTTTTTTACCATCAAACTATAAAGCATACCTTTGTCCAATGATTACAGAAACAACCAACATTTTTGGACTTAGAGCAATTATAGAAGCTATAGAATCGGGCTCTACACTCAATAAAATATACCTTCAAAAAGACTTAAGAGGAAGCCTTTATTATGAATTAGATAAACTAATAAAGGAAAAGAAAATAGCGACAAGTCTTGTACCAATAGAAAAGTTAAATCGTTTGTCTAAAAACGGAAATCATCAAGGAGCTGTTGCTCAAATATCACCCGTTGAGTTTTATGATTTAGAAGAACTTATTGAAAAGACTTTAGAAAGCGATAAAGTTCCTTTGTTTTTACTTTTAGATCAATTATCTGATGTTCGTAATTTTGGCGCAATTATAAGAACTGCTGAATGCACAGGTGTTAACGGAATAATTATTCAAAAAAATGGAAGCGCTCCAATAAATGCTGAAACCATAAAAACTTCTGCAGGTGCTGCTTTTAAAATACCAATCTGTAAAGTTGATCATATAAAAGATGCATTATACATCTTACAAGCTGCCGAAATTAAAACAGTTGCTGCTACTGAAAAAACAGAAGATGTTATCTATGACATTGATTTAAATCAACCAATTGCTATTGTTATGGGTTCTGAGAATAAAGGTGTAAACCCATCTATATTAAAAATGGTAGATTATAAAGCAAAATTACCGCTGCTAGGTGAAATAGCTTCTTTAAATGTTTCTGTAGCTTGTGGTGCTTTTTTGTATGAGACTGTAAGACAGAGAATGGTCGTTACTAATTCGTAAAACAAAAAATCTTATCCTTTTTCTTCACTTGGCTCCTCCTCTATTTTTGGTGGAGCAAAATTACCGTTTTCATCAAATAAAGAATCAAATTCTGTTTTTGTAAATTGATGCTGCTCTTTTACAATTCCTCTATTTTTATAAATTATTGCTAAAATCAATCCTATTAAAAAACCAGATAAGTGTCCTTCCCATGACATCCCTTCCTTTATAGGTAAAACATACCAAATCATACTTCCGTAAGAAAAAATAATAACTAAGGATAAAGCAACTAATCTAAAATGTTTTCTTATAATTCCACTAAAAAAAACAAAGCTGAATAGTAAGTATACGATTCCGCTTGCTCCAATATGATAGGAATCTCTAGCAATACACCAAGTTAAACATCCTGTTAAAAAACCCCCAAAGAATAAAACCTTGTAAGCAATATCTTTATAAAAATAAAAAAGACTGCTTAAAAGCACGAATAACGGAATTGAATTATTAAAAACATGATTAGTGTTGCTATGAATAAAATGAGTTAAAAAAACACCTCTAAAACCCTCAAGAGTTCTTGGGTAAACCCCAAATTTATTAAAATTAAGCCCAAACTGTATTTCAATCCAATAAATCAACCATATTGAAACTACATATACAATTGGAATTATAAAAATTGACTTCGATAATTTTAATATATTCTCATCTTTCATTATCAATAAAAGTAACAAAAATCTAACCAAATACTAATTTTGCAATTTCTGTCAGAAATCTTTATTATTTTTACACTATGAATGAACCTTTGGCAGAAAGAATTAGACCTAAAACCCTTGATGATTATATTAGTCAGCAACACTTAGTTGGTAAAAATGGTGTGCTAACAAATTTAATTAAACAAGGAGTCATTCCTTCATTAATTTTATGGGGACCTCCAGGAATAGGAAAAACAACTTTAGCGAATATTATTGCTACAGAATCTAAAAGACCATTTTATACTTTGAGCGCAATCAGTTCTGGAGTTAAAGATGTGAGAGAGATTATCGAGAAAGCAAAAAAAAGTGGAGGGTTATTTACTGCAAAAAATCCTATTTTATTTATTGATGAAATTCACAGGTTTAGTAAATCTCAGCAAGATTCTTTATTAGGTGCTGTAGAAAAAGGTTGGGTAACTTTAATTGGTGCAACTACAGAAAACCCCAGTTTTGAGGTAATTCCTGCCCTACTTTCTCGTTGCCAGGTATATATTTTAAATTCATTTGATAAAAACGATTTAATTGCTCTTTTGCATAGAGCGATGAAAGAAGACGCAATTTTATCAACCAAAAAAATTACATTAAAAGAAACAGATGCACTATTACAAGTTTCTAGTGGAGATGCACGGAAACTCTTAAATATTTTTGAATTACTAGTTTCAACTGAAAATGAAATTGAAATTACAAACGATTTAGTTTTAGAGAAAGTTCAAAAAAATACGGTTCGATATGATAAAACGGGAGAGCAACATTATGATATTGTTTCTGCGTTTATAAAGTCGATAAGAGGTAGTGATCCTAATGGTGCTGTATATTGGTTGGCAAGAATGATTGAAGGTGGTGAAGATGTTAAATTTATTGCTCGAAGATTACTGATTGCCGCGTCTGAAGATATTGGAAATGCAAATCCTACAGCTTTAATATTGGCGAACAATACATTTCAGGCAGTTTCTGTAATTGGAAACCCTGAATCTAGAATTATTTTGAGTCAATGTGCTGTATATTTAGCAAATTCACCCAAAAGTAACGCTTCGTATTTAGCCATAAATAATGCATTAGATGTAGTACAAAAAACGGGTGATTTATCAATTCCGTTACATTTAAGAAATGCACCAACTAAATTGATGAAAGATTTAGATTATGGTAAAAACTACAAATATTCTCATGATTTTGCTAATAATTTTGTAGAACAAGAATTTTTACCTGATGAAATTTCTGGAACAAAATTATATGAACCAGGAAATAATTCAAGAGAAAATCAGTTTAAAGAAACTTTAAAACACAAATGGAAAAGCAAGTACAATTATTAGAATTTTAGTTGAAACTCTTTTTGTATTAATTGATTATTTTCATAATATTCAGAAACCCAATTCTCGCCTAATTTATAGAAAATTCCGTTTCTATCTTTGAGTACAAAAACATCATTAAGATTTGTGTTTAATATTGAAAAAATAACTTCTGGTTTGGTGTTAATTAGTTGAAACCCGTTATTTATTGGTTGAGCATATAAAACATCAATAGCATTAGAAACTATAACTGCAACTGTTTCAACTTCTTTTTTGATTTCAGGAATTACAACAACTTCTTGAACAGTTGTAACAGGAGCGACTAATTTATTTGGAATTTTCTTAGTTAAAGTTACTTCTTTTTTCTCTTCCTTGTTAACGACTAGTGAAGGAGTAAAACTATACTCAAAGTCAGTCATAGAATCATAAGCATTTCTAATAGCTTCTTGAAACGCTTTTTTGTAGTCCTTATCTTTACTTTCCCCTACTTTAGAAATGTATATAATTTCACCGTAACAATCTATCATTTCTATTGTACTCTTAGTCGTAAACATACTTGATTCATCTTTAATATTCACCATTAAAGCAGTACATCTATTATTTTGGAGATCTTGAGGGAGTTTTTCACTACTCAAGAAAACTTTAAAGCCTTTCTTTCTTAACAAAAACTTCGTTAATGAACTTGTTTTATATTGATCTGTAGATCTCACAAAATCAAATTTATCTGGTACAATTATATATTGATATTTATCTAGTTTTGATTGTTGGCTAAAAAGAGAAGTACCAATAAAGAGTACAATAAAAAAACTTATTTGTTTGAACATTTTTAATTAAATATTACATTAATTCCTAATTGTAAAGATAAACTATTTGCAGAGGACAAATTACTGTACTCTAGAATATTATCTAACATACCATATAAATTTACCTTGCCAAATTGTGCAGAAAATCCTGCTCCAATATTGGCGTACGAAAAGTCATCAACAGTATAGGTTACTTTTGTCTGAAGTGTATTTGTTAATGATTTTTGATAAAAAGCAGTTAATGCCAGTTGCGGGCTTAAAGGCCTAAACACACTATAAAGTTGAACACCTAAAGCATCTGTGTAAAAGTCTTTATAGGTGTTATCATAACAGATTTTGCTTCTTCTTTCTCCAAAACTATACTTTAAAGCAACATTTAATTTTGTTGGCCTCCATGACACATAAGATTCCTGATTATCACCTGTAGGCAACTGTTCTTTAAAATGTGCATCTATTTGCCCCCAATAATCTATTGGATTATCTGAATCGAATTGAAAGTCAATTCCATCAAAAATAAAACTGCCTTTTGCTGTCGTATTTTTTATGTTTTTTTTATGACTAATAAAACCTATATCTAAAATACTTCCAGAAAATTCTAATTGTGGAGAGATATGATACGTTACACCAAAATCAAACCCGATTCCTAAATTATCTCCAAAAAAAGTATTATTTAAATACGTATTTGGTTCATCTATCAGCTCATCGTCACTATTAAACAAACCCGATGTTCTTGCGTTAATATTTATATTAGTTAAATAATGTTTGTAAATATTATCAGTTCCTAAAACTGTTGTAAAAGTACCTGTGTTATTAGAAGACTCTATATTTAAAGCAGAAGAATAAATTTTAAACCGTCCTCCTAAAGTTAATTGGTCACTTACTTTTCTTGAAACACCTGCATGTATAACCCCTAAAACATCTAGTTTAAAAAGAATTTGAGATGCACTAAAACTTTGATTTAAACGCGCATTATTTCCTTCATTAACTAACGTAAATACATCCTTTGGATAATAACCAATCATATCTATCTCGTTATAAAGACCAAAGCTTATATAGGTTTTAGGATCTAACCTAAAACCTCCACTAATAATTTCTATTTGAGAATGTAATTTTACAAAGTCTCTGGTTGATAATGCATTTAA
>JBNMNZ010000121.1:0-5617 GCA_051276605.1 Polaribacter sp.
AATTTTTTACTGCAGATTCTGTAAGAAAAAAAGAAGAATTGTCTTTAAAACAATGGGCGTTTCGTTTTGACACGCTTTTGAATTATACGAGAATCGTATTCTCGCCAAGTTTAATTATTTTAGGTGGAGGAATTAGCAAAAAATATGATGAATTTAAAGAGTACTTAGAGACAGACGTAGAAGTAAAAGTTGCCAAGTTTAGAAATAACGCAGGTATTATTGGTGCTGCAATGTATGCTCGTAAAAAGAGTAAGTAACTTTTTAATTTAGTTTGTTTCTAAGCTTAAACAAATATATCATTACTAACGTCTAATCTAATTTCTTAGAACAACATCACATCAGTGTGATTTAACAAAACTCTTTAAGACCAAATGCAACCTTCGACTCTATTTTACTTTTTAATAGCAATTATCAGTATCAATTTTATGATTGATAAAATCTTAGACACTTTGAATGCAAAACATTTTGATGATGAAGTTCCAGAAAAGCTAGCAGATGTTTATGATAAAGAAGCATATAAAAAATCGCAAGCTTATAAAAAGACGAATGCTAAATTTTCGAATTTAACGTCCACTTTTTCAATAATTTTAACATTGGTTTTCTTTTTTATAGATGGCTTTAAATATGTGGATAATTTTGCCAGAAGCTATACCGAAAATCCAATTTTAGTTGCGTTAATCTTCTTTGGCGTTATTATGTTTGGATCAGATATTTTAACAACGCCTTTTTCTTATTACAAAACATTTGTTATTGAAGAAAAGTTTGGGTTTAACAAATCAACCCAAAAAACATTTTGGTTAGACAAACTAAAAGGTTGGCTGATGAGCATTCTTTTAGGTGGAGGGGTTTTATCATTAATCATTTGGTTTTTTCAATTTGCTGGAGAAAATTTCTGGATTTATGCTTGGATTCTAGTCGCCGTTTTTTCTTTATTTATGAATATGTTCTATGCAAAACTAATTGTTCCTTTATTTAATAAACAATTACCTTTAGAAGACGGAGAGTTAAAATCAGCCATCGAAAAGTATGCTAAAAAAGTGGGTTTTACATTGAATAATATTTTTGTGATTGATGGTTCAAAAAGATCCACAAAAGCAAATGCCTATTTCTCTGGTTTTGGTTCTCAAAAAAGAATCACCCTTTTTGATACCTTAATCAACGATTTAGAAACAGATGAAATTGTGGCTGTTTTAGCTCATGAAGTTGGTCATTATAAGAGAAAACACATCATTTTTAATTTAGCCTCTTCGACCCTACTCACAGGTTTTACGTTTTTTCTATTATCACTTTTTATTAATTCTTCAATTTTATCAGAGGCTTTAGGAGTTGCCATTCCAAGTTTTCATATTGGTTTAATTGCTTTCGGAATTTTATATTCGCCGATATCAGAATTAACTGGTTTAATGATGAATTATATTTCTAGAGTTTTTGAATATCAAGCAGATAATTTTGCTAAAGAAACTTTTGCTGCAAAACCTTTAATTACATCCCTTAAAAAATTATCAAAAAATAGTTTGAGTAATTTAACGCCACATCCTGGATACGTTTTTAAGCATTATTCACATCCAACTTTGTTGGAAAGAATTCAAAATTTAGAAAAGTAATTGCTTGCTTGTTAAAATACTTATTCATAAATTCACTTTAGATTATTATAATAAATCTGAATTGTAACTTATGGATTACAAAGCAACCATAGAAGAAGAAAATAAAGAGATTGCAAGTCGTTACAAAGATTTGTTAAAAGGTACTTATGAAGTCTTATCAAAAAAAGATAAAGAACTGATTAGAAAAGCCTTTGATGTGGCTGTGGAAGCACACTCCAAACAACGTCGAAAAACTGGTGAACCTTATATTTTTCATCCAATTGCTGTGGCAAAAATTGTTGCGATGGAAATTGGTTTGGGTGCAACCTCAATTGCTGCGGCTTTGTTGCATGATGTTGTAGAAGATACTAAATATACAATTAATGATATAGAGCAATTATTTGGAGAAACAATTGCAAGAATTGTAAACGGATTAACCAAAATTTCACGTTTAAACAAAGAGCAAGACGCTTCAATACAGGCAGAAAATTTCAGAAAAATGCTTTTAACATTAAATGACGATGTTAGGGTTATTTTAATAAAGATTGCGGACAGATTGCATAATATGCAAACTATGGATGCAATGCCAGATTATAAGCAAGTGAAAATTGCTTCAGAAACGTTATACATCTACGCACCTTTAGCACATCGATTAGGCTTATATAATATAAAAACTGAATTAGAAGATTTAGGCTTAAAGTACACAGAACCAGAGGTTTTCTATAGTATTGTTGATAAAATTAAAGAAAGTAAAGAAGAACAGCAAGATTATTTAAAACGTTTTTCTGATCAACTTCAAAGTGGTTTAGATAAAGAGAATTTTGCATATGAGATTAAAGGTAGATTTAAATCTATTTATTCTATCAGAAAAAAAATGCGAAATCAAAATGTAACTTTTAATGAAGTATATGATAAATATGCCATTAGAATTATTTATTCTCCATCTTCTAATGATGATAAATTTGATGCTTGGAAAATTTATACAATTGTAACAGATTACTTTAAACCAAACCCAGCTCGTTTACGAGATTGGATTTCACAACCAAAATCTACAGGTTATGAAGCACTTCATATTACTGTTGTTGGTCCAGATGCACAATGGGTAGAAGTGCAAATTCGCTCTGCAAGAATGAATGAAATTGCAGAAAAAGGGTATGCTGCGCATTTTAAATACAAACAAGGAAATGAAAACGAAAGCGGTTTAGATGGTTGGTTAAATAAATTAAAAGAAACGCTAGAAAGTCAGAGTATAAATGCAGTTGATTTTGTTGAAGATTTTAAGCTGAATTTATACTCTAAAGAAATCTATGTTTTTACACCAAAAGGGGAATTAAAATCACTTCCAAAAGATGCATCTGCATTAGATTTTGCTTTTTCCATTCATACAGATGTTGGTTTAAAATGTAGAGGAGTAAAAGTAAATGGTAAGTTGGTTCCGTTAAGTTATACTTTAAAAAGTGGTGATCAAATAGAAGTGATAACAAGTGCTGCAAACAAACCAAATTCTAGATGGTTAGATTTTGTAATTACAGCGAGAGCTAAAACAAAAATTAGAGCTGCCTTAAAAGACGACGAAAAACAAATAGCAGAAGAAGGAAAAGCTGTTTTAATGCGTAAACTACGTCATTTAAAAATTCCTTTTAATGAAAAAACAGTAAACGAATTAGTTCTTTATTTTAAATTAAAAACAAGCTTTGATTTATTTTACAGATTTGGAAATGGAGCGATAGACAATGCACAGCTAAAAGCTTATGTGTCTCAAAGAAATAGTACCCTTTTAAATTTTTTTAAAAACAAAATACTTAGAACAAATACAAACAAAGATATCGCAGAAAACACAGATGAAGTTACTCATAATTATGATGCTTTAGTTTTTGGTAAAGAAGAAGAAAAATTAGATTTCACACTTTCTAAGTGTTGCAATCCAATTGCTGGTGATAAGGTTTTTGGGTTTTTAACAATTAATGATGGTATAAAGATTCACAAAAAAAACTGTCCAAATTCAATTTCATTACAATCTAATTATGCTTACCGAATTATGTTGGCTAAATGGATTGATTCTACAAAACAAGATTTCAAAGTTATTTTACATATTAGCGGGGTTGACAATAAAGGTATTATAAACAATGTTACCCGTATCATTTCTAATAATATGGGCGTTCTTATACATAGAATAAATATCGCAGGAGATGAAGGTGTTTTTGATGGAAAGATCTCATTAAGTGTTAAAAATATTTCGCAATTAAATAAGTTAATTAGAAGTATTCAAAGAGTGGAAGGTGTCAAAAAAGTAGAACGTGTTAATACTTTGTAGATATCATTTATAAAAAGGTTATTTTTATTCAGAAATAGCTGTAAATTTGTTTTTTCCGTAAAAATTAAAATTATGAGTAATTCTCTTGATAATCAAGAAGTCGTTAAAAAAGTTTTTACCTCGTATTTACAAGAGCATAAACATAGAAAAACTCCTGAACGTTATGCTATACTTCAAGAAATTTATGATGCTGATGAGCATTTTGATATAGAATCTTTATATATTAAAATGAAAAATAAGAACTACAGAGTTAGTAGAGCAACGCTTTATAACACAATAGATTTATTATTAGATTGTAATTTGGTTAGAAAACATCAGTTTGATGGGCAATCAATGGCACGTTATGAAAAAAGCTATTTTGATAAAAACCACGATCATGTAATTTTCACAGATTCTGGTGAAGTAAAAGAATTCTGTGATCCAAGAATTCAAATTATCAAAAAAACGATTGAAGATATTTTTGAAATCGATATTCAAAACCATTCACTTTATTTTTACGGAACAAAGAAGAAAAAAGCTTAAAAAACAACTAACAAGACAAAACACACAACTAAAAACAACTAATGGCTGTAGATTTATTACTAGGATTGCAATGGGGGGATGAAGGTAAAGGTAAAATTGTAGATGTTTTAACCACAAACTACGATATTATTGCACGTTTTCAAGGAGGTCCAAATGCAGGGCATACTTTAATTTTTGATGGATTCAAACACGTTTTACATACAATACCTTCTGGAATTTTTCATAAAACTGCATTAAATGTTGTTGGAAATGGTGTTGTTATAGATCCTGTTATCTTTAAAAAAGAACTAGAAAACTTAGACAAACATAACATCGATTATACTGCGAAATTATTAATTTCTAGAAAAGCACATTTAATTTTACCAACACATAGATTGTTAGATGCTGCTTCAGAAACTTCCAAAGGAAAAGCAAAAATTGGTTCTACATTAAAAGGAATTGGACCTACTTATATGGACAAGACTGGTAGAAACGGAATGCGCGTTGGAGATTTAGAATTAAACAACTGGAAGGAAAAATATGATGCTTTAACAGCCAAGCATATTAAAATGTTAGAATTCTTTGATGTTCAAGTTGAATATGATTTAAAAGAATTAGAAGCAGAGTTTTGTAGAGGAATAGACAAGTTAAGAACTTTACAATTCATTGATAGTGAAGAGTTTTTAAATCAAGCAATAAAAGACAAAAAAACAATCTTAGCAGAAGGAGCGCAAGGTTCTTTATTAGATATCGATTTTGGAACGTATCCATTTGTAACATCTTCTAATACTACTGCAGCAGGTGCTTGTACAGGTTTAGGAGTAGCTCCAAATAGAATTGGGGAAGTTTTTGGAATCTTTAAAGCATACACAACACGTGTTGGTTCGGGGCCATTTCCAACAGAATTATTTGATGAAGATGGAGCTGAAATGGCAAAAATTGGTCAAGAATTTGGTGCAACAACTGGTAGACCTCGAAGATGTGGTTGGTTAGATTTAGTCGCATTAAAATATGCTGTAGATGTTAATGGAGTTACTCAATTAATGATGATGAAAGGAGATGTTTTATCTGGTTTTAACACTTTAAAAGTTTGTACTACATACAATTATAAAGGAAAAGAAATTAGCCACTTACCTTACAATATAGAACCAGAAAATGTTTCTGTAAATTATACTGAATTTAAAGGCTGGAACGAAGATTTAACAAAAATGACTTCTGC
>JBNMNZ010000122.1:0-5605 GCA_051276605.1 Polaribacter sp.
AACTCAAAACCCTAAAGAGGGAATAGAGTTAATTAATAGATTAAAACCTCAATTGGTATTTCTAGATGTTGCCATGCCAGAAATGAGTGGTTTTGACCTATTGGAAACATTTGAAAACCCAACTTTTGAAATTATTTTCGCAACCGCTTTTGATAATTATGCCATTGAAGCTATTAAGCATTGTGCTATTGGCTATTTAGTAAAGCCAGTAGATAATTTAGATTTGGTAGAAGCAGTTGGTAAAGCAATACAAAATATAGAAGATAAATCTGCTTTAGAAAAAAATAAGTTGTTGATTGAAAATTTAGATGTTAAAACATTCCAAAAAAAGAAAATTGTAATTCCATCCCAAGAAGGATTGGAGTTTGTGAAAATATCTGATATTATTTGTTGTGAGGGGACAAGTGGTTATACTACAATTCATTTTGTTAATCGAAAGTCAATATTGAGTTCTCATAGTGTTGGTTATTTTTGTAAACTGCTTGAAAGTCAGGATTTTTTTCAAATTCATAAATCATATTTGATTAATTTAAGTCATATAGAAAAATATTTAAACGAAGGTTATGTGGTCTTAACGAATAATCTTAAATATCCTGTTTCAAGAAATAGACGCCAAGAGTTCTTGAATTTAATAAAGCAATAAAAAAAGCCGCTCAATTGAGCGGCTTTTTTTATTGTTTCAATTGCCATTTCCAGGCAGAATCTAAGGCTTCATCTAGGTTCTTTTCCGTTTTCCAATTCAGTTCTTTATTGGCAATTGTGGTACCTGCATATGCAGCAGTAATATCGCCTTCGCGTCTACCAACAATCTTATAATTAAGCGATTTCCCAGAAGCTTTTTCAAACGCTTTGATGACTTCTAAAACAGAACTTCCTTTTCCAGTACCAACATTGAAAAACTCAAAATTTGTTTTATTATTCTTGTTAATTAAAAGTTGTAGCGCTGTAATATGTCCTTTTGCTAAATCTACTACATGAATATAATCTCTTACTGCAGTTCCGTCAATTGTTGGGTAATCATCACCAAAAACAGACAATTCTTTTCTTATTCCAGCAGCAGTTTGCGTAATAAACGGAATTAAATTTTGAGGAACTCCTAATGGTAATTCGCCAATTTTAATACTTTCATGTCCACCAACGGGATTGAAGTAACGCAATGCAATTGCATTCATATTATAAGCTTTACAGCTGTCTTTTATGATTTCTTCTCCTATTTGTTTGGTATTCCCGTAAGGAGATTCAGCTGGTTTAGTTGGTGCATTTTTGTTATTGGTAATTCATCTGTTTGTCCGTAAACGGTACAAGAAGAACTGAAAATAAAATTATCGATATTTCTATCTTTCATTTCTTGCAATAAGTACACTAAACTCCCGATGTTATTTTCGTAATACTCTAACGGTTTTTCTACACTTTCTCCCACCGCTTTAAAAGCAGAAAAATGGATAATTCCGTCAACAGTATTGTTTTCAAAAAATCGAAAGAGATTTATAAAAACTCCTCTAATAACTATCGGTCAAATTCTACAGAAGTTTTAAAAGATAGGTTAAGTTTGTTAGAGTAAAGTAAAATGTGGAAAATAAATTATTAAATCACAGACTTATCAGAAAAAGAAAATAAAGAAGGTACTTTAGTATCAATTTCATTTAAAAAAATAATGCAATGAATATAAATGCCATTTTAATTGATGATGAACCAAAAGCACTCGCTATCTTAAAAAATAAAATAGAGCGTTTTTGTTCTAATATTAATGTAATTGGAGAAAGCCAAAACCCAGATGAAGCTATAGAAATGATAAAGAAAAAGAAACCTAATTTGGTTTTTTTAGACATTGCTATGCCTCAAAAAAGTGGATTCGATTTGCTGAGAGAAATTCCAAATCCAGATCTCGAAATTATTTTTGTTACTGCTTTTGATGAATATGCAATTGAAGCTTTAAATCATTGTGTAATTGGCTATTTATTAAAACCGTTAGACAATCAAACTTTAATAGCTGCTGTTATCAAAGCAGTTTTAAATATTGAAGAAAAATCAGCTTTAAAAAAGAACAAACAGTTGATATAAAATCTTGGTTTTAAAACTTTTCAAAAAAATAAAATTGTGATTCCGACGCAAGATGGTTTAGAGTTTGTAGAGATTAACAATATTGTTTTTTGTGAGGGTTTTGAAGGTTATACAAAAATTCATTTTTCAGATAAAAAAAACAATTTTAAGTTCTTACAGTATTGGTCACTTTGTCAAATTATTAAATATTCAAGATTTTTATTTAATACATAAATCTTACTTAATAAATATTAACTATTTAAATAAATATTTAAATGAAGGATATATACTATTAGATAAGCAGCACAAATTACCAGTATCAAGAAATAAAAGATCAGATTTTTTAGACACTTTAAAAAATAATATTCAGATTTAATTAAAAACCTGAATATTACTATAATTGTTGTTCTTTTTAATTTTTAATCTTTTTCTGTGTTTCATTCAACAGAACAGGTTCTCCATAACCCAGTTCTTTCATTCGTTTTAGCTGAGTTTCTGCATCACCAACTACTAACCAAATCATTTTATTAGGATTCACATATTTGTTTGCTAATTCTTTAATTTGTTCTTTTGTCATGTTTGTAACCGTGTTTTCTTGGTCTTTTACATAATCAGATTTTAAACCATAAGCACTCATATCAGAAAGCATTCTTAATTTTGCTCTATCAGTTTCAAAAGCTCTAGCATTACTTTTTATTAAGAAACTTTTAGTGGTTTCTAAATCTTTATCAGAAAAAGTAGTTGGGTATTCTTCTAGGATTTTTTTAACTAATTGAGCCGATTCTAAAGTAACATTAGAACGAACTCCACTAGAAATGGTAAAAGCACCTTTTGCTTTTGTGCCAGAAAAGTCAGAGTAAATTCCGTAGGTATACCCTTTTCCTTCACGCAATTCTTGCGTTAGTCTAGAAGCAAAACCACCACCACCTAAAATATAATTCATAACAGAAGCAGCGTAAAAATCTTTATCAGTTGCTGCTAAGGCTGGTGCACCAAATTGTAAAATAGATTGTTTTGCATTCGGAATGTCATAAAAATAGACGACCGGTTTTGTTGGAGCATCAGGAGTTTTATAAACAGGAATTTTAACTTCTTTAGCTATCCAATTTTTGTTCAAACTTTCTAAAGAAGCGACTACTTTTTCTTTTGATATGTCTCCAACAACCAACATTTTGGAAACAGAAGGAGACATGTAATTTTTGTAAAATGCTTTAAGATCTTCAATAGTTATTTTTTCTACGGATATTAAAGTTCCTAAAGTGTTTTTAGAACGGATATTGTCTTTTCCGTAAATCAACTCATTGTACGCATTGTTTGCAACAGCATTCGGGTTTCCTTCTTCTTGACGTAAATTTGCAATTGTTGCTTTTTTTAATAAGTCGAATTCTGTTTCATCAAACCGAGGTTCTAAAAGCATTTCTTGTGCTAAAGCCAATGTTCTGTCGTAGTTTTTAGCTAAAGTTGTTCCGCTTAAAGTAATGTTTTCTGTATTAGAAGAAATATAAATTGAAGCGCCTAATTCTTGAGTTGCTTCTTGCAATTCTTTAACCGTTTTAGTTTTAGTCCCTTTGTTTAATAGGCCTGCAGTTAAATTGGCAACGCCTAATTTATCGAAAGATTCTAATAACTGGCCGCCATCAATAGTAATATTAAAACGTACAAGTGGTACTTCGTTGCTTTCAATTCCGAATATCTTTAAATCATTTTTTAAACTACTTTCATATACTTGTGGAACTGCTAAAGAAGGCGTTTCACCAAATGGAGGCTCGATGCTTCTATCAAAAGAAGAAGGAGTTTTTTCATATGTTGCAGCAATTTTTGGGTCAAATTTTTCCTCAGCTCCGGTTACAATTACTTCTTCCACAACATCCGCTAAAACAGCACCTTTTAAAGCTAAAGCAGCCGCGTTTTTAGGAACAAAACTAGTAGCAATGTAATTTTTATTTTTGAGGTATTGGTTATAAACACGCATCACATCTTCTTTGGTTACAGCGATTGTGTTTTTTAAATCTTCCGTTACAAAACCAGGATTCCCGGTATAGGTATTGTATGAAGCCAAACCAGTTCCTTTACCTAAAACACTAGATAAACTGCTGTAAAAATTAGTTTCTTGACCCGCTTTTATTCTGTTTAAATCTTTTTCTGAAATTCCTTTTGCTTCAAATTTTGCAAACGCTTTTTCAATTCCGGCTTTTATTGCGTCTAATTGTATGTCGTTAAAAGCTCTTACTAAAAGCTGTGTCTGTCCTGCTAATTCAGAACTGTAATTATACATTCCTGTGTAAGAAGTCAGTTTTAAATCATCAACCAAAACTTCATTTAATGGAGCAGATTTACCGCTCGATAAATACTCAGTTAAAACTTCTAAAGGATAAGAATCTGGATGAAAATTGGCTACCGTTGGCCAAGCCATTGTTAATTGAGGTACTCTAGCAAAGTTGTCTTCATAATATAAAGACTTAGTTTCATCTACTTTTCCAGCTCTTTTAACAAGCGCAGGAATTTCTTCTGTTCCTTTAGGAATTTCATCAAAATATTTGTGAACCCATTTTGTAGCTTGCTCAATATCAATATCTCCAGATAAAACTAGAGTAGAATTATTTGGAACATACCATTTTTTAAAAAATGTTTTTACATCGGCTAAAGTCGCATTTTGCAAATCTTCTAAAGACCCAATTACTTGCCAACTATAAGGATGATTTTTCGGATATAAATTTTTGTCAATTACATATTGATTGTGTCCATAAGGTCTGTTGTCATAACTCTGCCTTTTTTCATTCTTAACAACTTGCTTTTCTTTTGCTAAAACTTCGTCTGTAACGGTGTTTATAAACCAGCCTAATTTATCGGCTTCTGCCCAAATCATTTTTTCTAAGCCGTCTTTTGGAACCGTTTGTAGGTAATTTGTTCGGTCTCTAGAAGTAGAGCCATTTGCACCAGAACCACCAATTCTTGCGCTCATTTTATCTAAACCTCCTTTTCCTAAATTTTCTGATTCTAAGAATAATAAGTGTTCAAATAAATGTGCAAAACCAGTTCTGCCTTCAATTTCTCTAGCAGACCCAACATGAACCATTAATTCTACGGCAACCACAGGATCTGATTTATCCAAATGAAAAACAACCTCTAGACCGTTATTTAGTTTTATTTTTTTGTAGTTGATGCTTAATTCTGGCGATTTCTCTCCTGTTTTTTCTTCGGATGAATTTTTACATCCTATAAAAATAGCGGTGAGTAAAAAAGTAATTAGTATTTTTTTCATTTGAGTTTAGTTTTTAGTAATGAAAGTTACTAAAATGAAAAGGAGAATTGCGTTCTATTTTGTTAAATTAAATTTAAAAATAATTTAAACAGTTAATTTCTAATTTTTTATTCAGAATTCCAATTTACTATTTCCAAGAATAAGTGTAAATTTGCAGCTTCTTAAAGAAAAAATAGATGCAATATAATCACCTAGATATAGAAAATAAATGGCAAAAATTTTGGGCAGAAAACCAAACTTTTAAAGCCAGTAATGAATCTAAGAAACCTAAATATTATGTGTTAGATATGTTTCCTTATCCTT
>JBNMNZ010000123.1:0-5565 GCA_051276605.1 Polaribacter sp.
AAGGTGGCGATTTAGAAGGAATTCAGTTGTGGTTGAATTTGCCAGCAAAAGATAAAATGATGACGCCTAATTATCAATATTTAGAAGAAAAACAAATCCCAAAAGTATTTTCTGATGATAAAAAGGTGCAATTAAATATTATTGCAGGGAAACAGAATAATGAAATTGGATTGATACGAACGCAGACTGATGTTAATGTTTTTTCTTTAAAAGCAGCTAAAGGAGGAAAGATAGATCTTGAAATACCTCAAAATCATCAATCTTTAATTTATCTATTAGATGGAGAAATTTTAGTAAATGATTCTGAAGTTTTACGAAAAGGAGAAAATCAAATGATTACGTTTCATCAAGATGGAAATACTATTCAATTTGAAGCAAAAAAAGAAAGCACAATTTTAGTTTTATCTGGAGTGCCAATAAAAGAGAAAATTTCTCAGTATGGACCATATGTCATGAATACTCAAACAGAAATTTTAGAAGCAATGCGCGACTATCAGCAAGGGAAAATGGGTTATTTATATTAGGGTGTTACCTAAAAAAGGCTCCTACTTTCTAACGATATCTTTAAAAAAAATATTCTTTTTCAATCACTAACTCAAGAAACTCAAGTGTATCACTAATCTTGAGTTTTTTCTTTTCAAAAAATAAACATATCTTGCTAATTATTATGCGTGCATAATAAATTCAATTCCAAAATTATGAAATATAAGCACATTTTTGAACCATTAGATTTAGGTTTTACTACTTTAAAAAACAGAATTTTAATGGGTTCTATGCACACAGGATTAGAAGAAGAAAAAAATGGTATTGATAGAATTGCAACCTACTATGCCGAAAGAGCAAAAGGAGGAGTAGGATTAATTGTTACAGGAGGAATTTCACCAAATATTCAAGGTTGGACAGGACCTTTTGCAGCAAGAATGTCAAATAAAAAACATGCAAAACATCACCAAAAGATAACAAAAGCAGTGCATAAAGAAGGAGGTAAAATTTGTATGCAAATTTTACATTCTGGACGTTATGGGTATCACCCATTTAATGTAGCTCCTTCTAAAATAAAATCACCAATAACACCTTTTAAGCCTTTTAAATTAACACAATCAGGAATCAAAAGAACAATTAGAGATTTTGTGAATTGTGCAGAATTATCTAAGATGGCAGGTTACGATGGTGTTGAAATTATGGGTTCAGAAGGCTATTTAATTAATCAATTTATTGCAAAAAGAACCAATAAAAGAACTGATAATTATGGTGGGGAATATGAGAACAGAATACGTTTGCCAATAGAACTGGTAAGACAAACTCGAGAAGCTGTTGGTAAAGATTTTATCATCATTTACAGATTATCAATGTTAGATTTAGTCGAAAACGGTAGTTCCTGGGAAGAAGTTGTTCAACTTGGGAAAGAGATAGAAAAAGCAGGAGCAACCATTATAAATACAGGAATTGGTTGGCACGAAGCTAGAGTGCCAACGATAGCTACATCTGTTCCTAGAGGAGCATTTACATGGGTTACAAAAAGAATGAAAGAAGAATTGTCAATTCCATTGATTACTTCTAATAGAATAAATATGCCAGAAACTGCTGAAAAAATATTATCAGAAGGAGATGCAGATATGATTTCTATGGCGCGTCCCTTTTTAGCAGATCCAGAATGGGTAAATAAAGCAGAGCAGGAAAAAGCAGACGAAATAAATACGTGTATTGGTTGTAATCAAGCATGTTTAGATCATGTTTTTGAACAGAAAGTAGCAAGTTGTTTGGTGAATCCAAGAGCTTGCCATGAAACAGAATTGAATTATAATCCTACAGAAAATAAGAAAAAAATAGCTGTAATTGGTGCAGGTCCTGCTGGTTTAGCAGCTTCAACAATTGCCGCACAAAGAGGTCATATAGTCACTTTGTTTGATGCAGATAAAGAAATTGGTGGTCAATTTAACATTGCAAAACTAATACCAGGGAAAGAAGAATTTTATGAAACGTTGCGTTATTTTAATAAACAAATAGAAATCCACAAAGTAACCTTACAATTAAATACCAGGGTTTCTGTAGATGATTTAATAAATTCAGATTTTGATGAAATTATAGTTGCAACAGGAGTTACCCCAAGAGAATTAAAAATAGAAGGAATCAATCATGATAAAGTATTGAGCTATCTTGATGTTTTAAAATATAAAAAACCAGTAGGAAAACGTGTTGCAGTTATTGGAGCAGGAGGAATTGGTTTTGACGTTTCAGAATATTTAACACATGAAGGCGAATCTACTGCGCTAAATATTGATGCATGGTTAAAAGAATGGGGAATAGATAAATCTTTAGAAGCAAGAGCTGGAATTGAGAATGTAAAACCAGTTTTTGATACTTCTCCAAGAGAAGTTTTTATGTTTAAAAGGAGTAAAGGTAAATTTGGTGGAGATTTAGGGAAAACTACAGGTTGGATACATCGATCTACTTTAAAGAAGAAAAAAGTTCAGTTTATAGGAGGGGTTTCTTATACTAAAATTGATGATAAAGGGTTGCATTATGTGCAAGAAGAAGAAGCCAAAATTTTAGAAGTAGATAATGTCGTTATTTGTGCAGGGCAAGCACCTTTTAAAGAACTGTATCAGCCTTTATTGGATGCTGGTAAAATTGTGCATGTCATTGGTGGTGCAGATTTTGCTTCAGAATTAGATGCAAAAATAGCCATTAATCAAGGAACAATATTAGCTGCTAAATTATAATTTTTTTTTATTTTACAATTTAATTTTTAAAAATTTACTTATGAAATCATTCACTGTTGAGGAAATAGCATCACTTGTAAGCGGAGAGCAAATTGGCTTTTGTAAGGATAAAATTTATGCTCCAGAGCAAATTGAGAAAGCAGTAAAAGGGAATGTTACTTTTATAGGAAATTCTAAATATGCTCGTTTATGGGAAAACTCAAACGCAAGTTTAGCAATTGTTTATGATGGGATAAAAATTCTTCCAGAAGATGGAAAAGTATTTGTGAAAGTGAAAGATGCTGATTTAGCGATGGCTGTTTTATTAGAAGCTTTCGAGCCAGAACCACCTTATTTTGAAACAGATATTCACCCTACAGCTGTTATCGATAAAACGGTAAAACTAGGAAATGGATGTAAAATTGGTGCGAATTCTTATGTTGGTAAAAATGTAATATTAGGAGATAATGTAATAATTTATCCTAATGTTTCTGTATTTGATGATAGTACAATTGGAAATGAGACTATTATTTGGTCTGGAACTGTTATTCGAGAACGAAGTATTATTGGAAGTCATTGTATTTTTCACTCAAATGTTAGTATTGGAGCTGATGGTTTTGGCTATAGACCCAGTAATGATGGTAGAGGTTTAGTGAAAATAAAACATATTGGTAATGTTGTTATCGGAAATGCGGTTGAAGTAGGTGCTAATTCATGTATTGACCGTGGAAAATTTAGCTCTACTATTTTAGGTGATGGATGTAAGATAGATAATTTAGTGCAAATAGGTCATAACTCTGTGTTAGGAAAATGCTGTATAATGGCTGGAAACAGTGGGTTGGCAGGTTCTGTAACTTTAGGAGATGGTGTCATTATTGGAGGAAGCGCTTCTATAAAAGATCATATTACAATACATTCTGGAGCTAAAGTTGGTGCAGGTTCTGGTGTTATAAGTGATGTAGCAGCTGGGAAAACAGTAGTTGGTTATCCTGCTTGCGATTCAAGAGAAAAAATGAAACAATGGGTCGCTTTGCGTAAACTTGCAAGAAATTAAGTATTTAATTTTTAATACGACCACACTTAGTATTATAAAGGACTTTTACTATTTCTATAATTTGATAGTAGCAAATAAATAACGATATTTGCTGCCAATCAAACTAATTAAGAAATAATGGGAATGAATAAAAATACTGTCCTTGGTTGGGCAACTTTTTTAATGCTTATAATGGGTGTTGTATTAATTTTAATGGGTGCTTACAAGTATGAAGATGTTGCTGGTTGGGGTTTTGCTACAGTGGGAATTGGTTTTTTCTGTATTGCATGGGTTTTTAATGCTCTAAAAGGAAGAGTATAAAAGAAGTCTACTATTTTCAGTAGCATTTTTTAATTTTATAAAATATATTTAAATGAGCGACGATAAGAAAGTAATCTTTTCGATGAATAAGTTGTCTAAAACTTATCAATCAACTGGGAAACAAGTTTTAAAAGATATTTATTTAAGCTTCTTTTATGGAGCAAAAATTGGAATTCTTGGTTTAAACGGATCTGGAAAATCAACTTTATTAAAAATTATAGCAGGTACAGAAAAGAATTTTCAAGGAGATGTAACTTTTTCTCCTGGTTATAATGTAGGATACTTAGAACAAGAACCACAGCTAGATCCTGAAAAAACAGTTATTGAAATTGTAAAAGAAGGTGTTGCAGAAACGGTTGCTATATTAGACGAATACAACAAGATAAACGACATGTTTGGTTTGGAAGAAGTCTATTCGGATGCAGATAAGATGGAAAAGTTAATGAATCAGCAAGCTGAATTGCAAGATAAAATTGATGCAGCAAATGCTTGGGAATTAGATACCAAACTAGAGATTGCAATGGATGCTTTAAGAACTCCAGATTCTGATAAGAAAATTGGAGTACTTTCAGGAGGTGAAAAAAGACGTGTTGCTTTGTGTAGGTTATTATTACAAGAACCAGAAATTTTATTATTAGATGAGCCAACAAACCATTTAGATGCAGAATCAGTTCATTGGTTAGAGCACCATTTGGCACAATATAAAGGAACTGTAATTGCAGTAACGCATGATAGATATTTCTTAGATAATGTTGCTGGTTGGATTTTAGAATTAGACAGAGGAGAAGGGATTCCTTGGAAAGGAAATTATTCTTCTTGGTTGGATCAAAAATCACAAAGAATGGCTCAAGAAAGTAAAACAGCATCTAAACATCAAAAAACTTTAGAGCGTGAACTAGAATGGGTTAGACAAGGAGCAAAAGGTCGTCAAACAAAGCAGAAAGCGCGTTTGAAAAACTACGACAAATTAATGAGTCAAGATCAAAAACAGGTTGATGAAAAACTGGAAATCTACATTCCTAATGGACCAAGATTAGGTACAAATGTTATTGAATCGGTAGGTGTTTCTAAAGCTTATGGAGATAAATTATTATATGATAATTTAGCATTTAATTTACCACAAGCAGGAATTGTTGGGATTATTGGTCCGAACGGAGCAGGAAAAACAACTATTTTTAAAATGATAATGGGAGAGGAAGCTCCTGATAAGGGAACTTTTAATGTAGGTGAAACTGCAAAAATTGCTTATGTAGACCAAGCGCATTCAAATATTAATCAAGAAAAAACAATCTGGGAAAATTTTTCGGATGGTCAAGATTTAGTGATGATGGGAGGAAAGCAAGTAAATTCTAGAGCATACTTAAGTCGTTTTAACTTTTCTGGAAGTGAGCAAAACAAGAAAGTAAATACACTTTCTGGAGGAGAAAGAAATAGACTTCATTTAGCGATGACTTTAAAAGAAGAAGGAAATGTTCTTTTATTAGATGAGCCAACAAATGATCTAGATGT
>JBNMNZ010000124.1:0-5437 GCA_051276605.1 Polaribacter sp.
AAAACAAGCAATAGAAGCCTATGTAAGTTTAGTTTTCAAAGCAATAAAAACAAGTCAGAAGTTTTATATGGATAAAGCTTTACCTCCAATCATGAGTTTACTTTTTGGTGGAAAAATGCGCAAACCTTTTTATGATTTTTCTGATAAAACAACCTATGAAGTTTTAAGTGCTATCACTAAAAATGAAGAACTCATAAAAGTACTCTCTGGTCAATATGGCGATTATGGTTTACCTCCAAAACAAAGTAGTTTTGTGATGCATGCAGCTGTTGCCAGACACTATTTTGCTGGCGGAAGCTTTCCTGTTGGAGGCTCATCTGAAATTGCAAAAACAATTGACACAGTTATAGAGAACGCTGGAGGAACTATTTTAATTAGCGCAGAAGTTAATGAAGTTATCATTGAAAATAACAAAGCTATTGGTGTAAAAATGAAAGATGGTAAAACATTTTTAGCAAAAAAAATTATTTCTGGAGCAGGAATTATGACTACTTACAACAAGTTGATTCCATCAAATATCGTAGAAAAACATCGACTAAAACAACAATTACAAACTGTAAAAAGATCGGTTTCTCATGCCTGTTTGTATATTGGTTTAAAGGGTTCTCCTTCAGCATTAAACTTACCAAAAACCAACTACTGGGTTTATCCTGATAAAATAGATCATGACACAGCTGTTGACAATTATTTAAATGACTTAGATGCTGATTTCCCTGTCGTTTATATTTCTTTTCCGTCTGCAAAAGACCCAGATTGGCAAAACAGATATCCCGGAAAAAGTACTATAGATATTATTACGTTATTACCATATGATGGTTTTAAAAATTGGGAAGATTCAAAATGGATGAAACGTGGCGAAGAATATGAAGCGTTAAAAGAAAAGATTTCTAAACGTCTATTGGAAGTATTATATAAACATATACCTCAAGCAAAAGGCAAAATAGAACACTATGAGCTCTCTACACCTTTAACAACAAAGCATTTTATCAATTATGATAAAGGCGAAATTTATGGACTAGATCATACTCCAAAACGCTTTAGACAGCGTTTCTTAAAACCAAGAACACCTATTAAAAACTTTTATTTAACAGGACAAGATGTGGTAACTGCAGGTGTTGCAGCGGCTTTATTTTCTGGTGTAATTACAACATCAGCAATGACAGGGAAAAATATTATTAAGAAAGTAATGAAAGGTTAATTACCTTTTTAACATCCAAGAAGCAGGATTTAAACGAGTTGTATTTTTAAACAATACAAAAATAAGTTTGGTTTTTTTTGTGATTTTATCTGTAAAAATTTTACCTATTTTTTGTCCTGTTACAATTTTATCACCTTTTTCAACAAAAGAGTTTTCTAGGTTATTATATGAAGTAATATAATTTCCATGTTTAATTAATACATTTCTTGTACCTCCAGAACCCAGTAAAACATTTAAAACTTCACCATTATAAATGGCTTCAGCATTACTTCCATTACTTGTAACAATATGCAAACCCGTTCCGTTTATTGTAATTCCAGGAAATGTGGGGTGAGGTTGATTTCCAAACCTTCTAATCACTAAACCTTCTCTCACTGGCCAGGGCAACAACCCTTTATTCAATTCAAATTTTGCCGCTAATGCTTTTGCTTCTGGACTCAGGATAAACTCATTTTTGTTAGACGTTGTGGGTTTTGTATTTAATTTTGATTTCGCTAATCTATTGGCTCTAGCAATTTCGTCTCTTATAATCTTATCTATTTTATTTGCAACTCTTTTTTCTGCTTTAATCTGCTTTTGTAACTCTTTTTTGTATTTATTTTCTTTACTTTTTATTTTAATAATTAAATCTTCTTGCTTCTTTTTATCCGTTTCAATTTCTTCCTTTTGATTTTTTTCTGATAAAATCAAAGTATCCTTCAACTGTTTCTGATACACCAAAGAATCTTTAATTTTTTCAATAAAATTGGTTTGTAAAACAATTTCTGCTCCTTGCTTTTTTCTAAATGAAGTATATTGCTTCATATATTCCAACCGCTTGTATGCTTGATAAAAATTTTGTGAAGACAACAAAAACATTGTTCTACTTTGTTGCGATTTACTTTTGTAAGATCTGTAAATCATTTCACTATAATCTGCCTTTAAATCAGAAATATTTTTTTTGAGTTTTTTTAATTTAGTTTCATTGGTTTTTATCTCTCCTGATAAAAATTTAGCTTCTAAATTTATAATTGAAATTAGTTTATTTCTAACATCAATTTTTTGTTTTATATCTCTTAAATCTTCTAAAGCATTTTTTTCTTTTTTCTTTTCATTAAAAATGAATCTATTCAACTTTACTATTTCTGATTTATATCTTTTACGCTGATTTTCTAACTCCCTTTTAGTTTGACTAAAAACAGAGAGACTCATCAGAAAAACTGATAAAAAAAGGATGTAAAACTTTTTATTATTCATTAAAATTCTAACCGTTTATAAGAACTAGGAATATTAAAAGACATATTTAAAGCAGTATCAAAAATAACGGATTTATAGAACAAATCTATATCCGTAATAGATTTTGAGTTTTTTGCTTTGACATTAATTTCTGATGGAAAAACAACACCATCAACTAAATTATAAGATGGGTATTTTATATCTAATCGTAAATTTTTAACAGTATTTATAATAGATTGTTCCTCTAATTTAAAATGAGAAGGATTTATTGTAAAGAAGATATCAAACAATTCTGCTTGTTTTTCTGGGGATAAAACATACCTGTTATTTGCAATTTCTACCGTTTGTTTTTCTTCTTTTACATTTAATAAGGATTGCCCTAAAAATAGATTTTGAAGTTGTTCAAAATTAATTTCTACTCCTAATAATTTTTTAATCATGGAGAAATCTCCTTCAAAATAATTTTTAGCAAAAGGGGAGTAATAACTTACAGAAGTTGGGGTGATTTTAGCTTTAAAAATAGTTATAAACTTAGTTCCTCTTAGCCAAATAACTTCATCCTTTATAATTTTCATATTCACAGATAAACTTTGTCTTGTTTTTCCGTTATTAAAATTCACTTTTAACTTTGCATCAACAGTTTCTCTATCAAAATTTGCTGCTATATGTTTTTTTGCTACTTTTTTCGCCGAGGTTTCTTTGGCAATTGCATTGGCATCAATCATATTTTTTTTTGCTTTACAGGAAGTTAAAACAATTATAAAAAGGAGAATATATTTTAAAAACTTCATTTCTTAATTCTTCAAATTTTTGGCTTTTTGCGTGTACTTTTTTTCTTCTTTACTATTTCCAAGACCTTTAAAGGCCTTCGCTATTTCAGTATAAAAATCAACTTCCATTTTATCATCAATCACAAAATCGAATCCGTTTTGCAAAGTAGTTAAAGCATTTTTATACTTTTTTAGATCATTTAAAGTCTTTCCTTTAACCAAATACACAAAAGGTTGTGCAGGAAAAAGGGCAATTCCTTCTTCACTAAATCTTAATAAATCAGCTGTATTATTGCTTGATTGGTTTAAAATTTGTTTTAAAACTTTGTACGATTTATCTGTTTTAAATTGATTGATTAAAGAACCTAAATCAGACGGATCTTCTTTTTTTACTGAAGCTTCTTTCTTCTTCTCTAAATTAGCCTTTAATTTTTTTAAATTCGATGATAATGTATTTTCTTTTTCAAGCGTATTCATCAAAGAAATTGCTTTCTTGTATTGCTTATCATTGACCAACAACTTTGCCAATAAGCCTCTTTCTTTTGGGTTTATAGCAACTATTTTCTGTTGAATCTTAATCGCTTCTTTATAGTTACTATCTTTTTGATAAATTTTAACAAGGTGCTTTAACATCCAAAGGTTATTAATGTCTTTTGCCAACGACCTTTCAATGTATTCTTTGGCTAGTAAAGTATTGTTAAGTAATAAATAGTTTTTAGAGAATTCAAAAAAAACTGAAACATCGTTTGTTGAAATTTGATTACAGCTTTCTAAATTTTCAATTGCTTGTTGATAGTTCCCTATTGCTTTTTCTGACAAAGCTTTAAAGAAAAATTCTTGAAACTTTAATTCCGCTTCTTCTGTTAAATCTTCTTTTAGGGGAATACTATCTTGTGCAAAAATATTAATTGAGAAAAGAATAAAGTAGAAAAGAGCCAGCTTAAAATGATTAAACGACCTCTTTTCTACTTTATTCTTTTTTTTAAAATACATTTATGTTAATTCTGTATAATCTCCAATACTTACGGAAGTATAATTTCCATTATATTTTGCATAATTTCCAATCATAGCATTGTCTAAATTTGCATTTGATATTCGCACATTCGTTTGAATTAAAGAATTTACAATCGTAGAATTTTCTACGAGACTATTCTCACCAATAGAAACATAAGGTCCAATCTTAGTGTTTTTTAAAATAACATTTGCGCCAACATAACAAGGTTGAATAATTTCTGAATTTTCTAAAACAACATCATTAGAAACTAAATCATTACCAGCAGCATACTCAAAACCTAGTGTTTGCTTATTGGTATCTACTGTAGGATCTTTTTTACCACAATCCATCCAATCATTTACTTTTCCTGGAACAAACTTTGCTCCTTGTTGTTTTAAAGATTCTAAAACATTTGTTATTTGAAACTCATTATTTTCCTTTAAATCATTGTCAATTAAATACTGAATTTCTTCAAGAATTTTTTCTCCACTTTTAAAATAATAAATTCCAATTATGGCTAAATCAGAAACAAACTCTTTTGGTTTTTCAATAAAATCAGAAATAAATCCATCTTGTAATTTTACAACACCAAATGCGTTTGGGTTTTCAACTTGTTTTACCCAAATTGCGCCATCTACATTTACATCTAAAGTAAAGTCTGCTTTAAATAAAGTATCTGCATAAGCAACCACGCAAGGACCACTTAAAGATTCCTTTGCACAATAAATTGCATGCGCAGTTCCCAATGCTTCTTCTTGAACATATACAGAACCTTTTGCACCCAATTCGATGGCAATTTTTAATAATTTTTCTTCTGTATCTGTTGGAAAGCCTTTTGCTGTAGGACCAATAATGAATGCTATTTCATCAATTTTTTCATCTATAACAGAAGCGATGTCTTCTACCAAACGTTGCACAATTGGCTTACCTGCTATAACTGTTAATGGCTTTGGAACCGTAAGAGTATGAGGTCTTAAACGAGATCCAATTCCAGCCATTGGTACAATAATTTTCATTTATTATTTTTTAATTAATAGGATGCAATATACTATTAATTAAGAGATTCTAAAATAGTTTTTGACTTAAAAATACCGCAAAATAGCTTTCATTATCCCTATTTTTAAAGAGAAAAATCCTTGTAAATAAGGTGCAGAAAATTTCATCATAAATGGGGATTTACAAGCACCATTATTCCCCCTATTTTTACAGTAAACTACTCATAATATAATCCCCAAAATAATCATTTTTATAAATGATATC
>JBNMNZ010000125.1:0-5432 GCA_051276605.1 Polaribacter sp.
GTATCAATCTTTAAACTTTGTCTATTTTTTTCTAATAACTTTAAATGAAATTCATGAAACATAAAAGTTGCTAAGCCTAATTTTTTAAAGTCTTTTTTGATAGCCATTCGATGAATAACACCGTAAATTTCATTTTCATCAATTAACCACTGACCATCAATAACTTTATATGTTGGCTCTTTAGTTGTCGTAAACATAGAAGTTGCCATAATTGTGTTCTCATCATTTACAACCACATAACTTTCTCCGTTTTTAATATCTTGTTCAACTTGTTTCGCATTTGGATATCCATTTTGCCATTGATCAATCTTTTGAAAAGCTAAATAGTGTTTTGCATCTGCAATAATGATCATGATATTGGAAACATCATCAAAAGTAGAAAGTCTAATTTTCATTGTTAAAATTTTAAATAAAAAAAACCACGAACTCACAAAATTATTATTTGTGATTTCGTGGCTAAATTTAGTTTTTTATTTCTAGGCAGGAACTTCTATTCTTATGTTTTTTTCAACTTCAGAAAATTCAACAACTTCTTGATTGTGTAAAATATCTTGAATCGTTTGTCTTTTTCTGATTAAATAGTCTTTTCCTTTGTACAACATTACTTCTGCGGGTAAATAACGAGAATTATAATTAGACGCCATCGAAAAACAGTAGGCACCAGCATTATGAAAACACAAAACATCTTCCTCAGAGATTTCTGCAATTCTTCTATTAGAACCAAACGTATCTGTTTCACAAATATAACCAACAACAGAGTAGTAGCGATCTCTTCCTTCCGTGTTTGAGATATTTGTAATATGATGATAAGAATCATACATCATAGGTCTTACCAAATGATTAAAGCCAGAATCTACATGTGCAAAAACGGTTGAAGTCGTTTGCTTTACTACATTTACTTTCGCTAAGAAAACGCCAGCATCCGAAACTAAAAATTTTCCTGGTTCAAACATTAAGGTAATTTCCTTTCCATATTCTACACAAAACTCATTAAAACGTTCGGATAATTGCAACCCTAATTGTTCAATATCTGTAGAAATGTCCCCTTCTTTATAAGGGACTTTAAAGCCGCTTCCAAAGTCAATAAAATCGATATTATCAAATTGTTTCGCAACATCAAATAAGATTTCTGTAGCACGTAAAAAAGTATCAATATCTAAAATATCAGATCCTGTGTGCATGTGGATTCCGTTGATATTCATGCTTGTGTTTTCAACAACACGTTTTATATGAGGAACTTGGTGTATTGATATACCAAATTTAGAATCAATATGACCAACAGAGATTTTTGAATTTCCACCTGCCATAATATGTGGATTGATACGCACACAAACAGGAATCTCTGGATATTTTTGTCCGAATAATTCTAAAATAGAAAGATTATCAATATTAATTTGAACCCCTAATTTGGCAACTTCTTCAATTTCTTTTAATGAAACTCCGTTTGGTGTATAAATAATTTTCTTAGGATCAATTCCTGTTGTTAGACCTAACTGAACTTCTTGAATAGAAACGGTATCTAAACCAGCCCCAATATTTTCTAAAAATTTTAAAATATTAATATTTGAAAGTGCTTTTACAGCATAATTCAGTTTTAAGCTCTTAACGCTACTAAAAGCATTTGTTAATCTATTATATTGCGATTCGATTTTATCCGTATCATACACATATAAAGGACTTCCGTATGTATCTGCTAATTTTAAAAGTTGTGTTCTTTCCACGATTATTCTAAGTTTATTTACGTCAAAAGTAATTAAATTGTTCATTAAATAATTATTTGTTTAAAAATATAACATATTGTTTTATTTTGTGAGTTTTACGTAAAACAGTAATAAAAAATAGTTGAAATCCTGTTGATAACTAATTATCAGAACTATTTCATTTTAGCCGGTTTAATCTTATTTTAGCAAGGCTTCAAACCTAACAACAGTAAGACATTTCATGAGCCAAGAAACAAAATATACAGAAGATAATATCAGGTCTTTGGACTGGAAAGAGCATATTAGAATGCGTCCAGGAATGTACATTGGTAAATTAGGAGATGGTTCTTCTGCAGATGATGGAATTTACATTCTTGTTAAAGAAGTCTTAGACAATTCTATCGATGAATTTGTGATGGGAGCAGGGAAAAACATCGAAATTTCTATTCAAGGAAGTAAAGTTACAGTTCGTGATTTCGGACGTGGAATTCCTTTAGGTAAAGTAGTTGACGTAGTTTCTAAAATGAATACTGGTGGAAAATATGATTCTAAAGCGTTTAAAAAATCAGTAGGTTTAAATGGAGTAGGAACAAAAGCAGTAAATGCACTTTCCTCTTTTTTTAGAGTAGAATCTTCACGTGATGGAAAGTCTGCTTCTGCAGAATTTAGTCAAGGAAATTTAGGAGATCAAGAATTTTTAGAAGAAAGTTCTCGAAGAAAAGGAACAAAAGTTTCTTTTATTCCTGATGAAGAAATCTTTAAGAAATACAAATTCAGAAATGAGTATGTAGCAAAAATGCTAAAGAATTATGTGTATTTAAACCTTGGCTTGACGATTATTTTTAATGGGGAAAAGTTCTTTTCAGAAAATGGATTAAAAGATTTATTGGAAGATAATAACAATAAAGATGATATGTTGTATCCAATAATTCACTTAAAAGGTGATGATATTGAAGTTGCAATAACACATAGTAAAACACAATATTCAGAAGAATATCACTCCTTTGTAAACGGGCAACATACAACCCAAGGAGGAACGCATCAAGCAGCATTTAGAGAATCTATTGTAAAAACAATTCGTGAGTTTTACGGCAAAAACTTTGAAGCTTCAGATATACGAAAGTCTATTATTTCTGCAGTAGCAATTAAAGTAATGGAGCCTATTTTTGAAAGCCAGACAAAAACAAAGTTAGGTTCTACAGAAATGGGAGGAAAATTGCCAACAGTTAGAACGTATATTAATGATTTTGTAAAAACAAAATTAGATAATTATTTACACAGAAACACGGATGTTGCAGATAAATTACAACGTAAAATTGTTCAAGCAGAAAAAGAACGCAAAGAACTTTCTGGAATTAGAAAATTAGCAAAAGACAGAGCTAAAAAATCGAGTTTACATAACAAAAAATTACGTGATTGTAGAATTCATTTAGGTGACACCAAAAAAGAAGCTTACTTAGAATCAACGTTATTTATTACGGAGGGAGATTCAGCTTCTGGTTCTATTACAAAATCGAGAAATGTAAATACACAAGCTGTTTTTAGCTTAAAAGGAAAGCCTTTAAACTCTTATGGATTGTCTAAAAAGATTGTTTATGAAAATGAGGAATTCAATTTGTTACAAGCCGCTTTAAATATAGAAGATGGTTTAGAAGATTTGCGCTACAACAACGTTGTAATTGCTACAGATGCAGATGTTGATGGAATGCATATTCGTTTGTTATTAATCACTTTTTTCTTACAGTTCTTTCCAGAATTGATAAAAGAAGGACATTTATATATTTTGGAAACTCCGTTGTTTAGAGTTCGAAATAAAAAACAAACTTTCTATTGTTATTCTCAAGAAGAAAAACAAGAGGCAATTGCTAAATTAAGAGGAAAACCAGAAATAACTCGATTTAAAGGTTTAGGAGAGATTTCGCCAAATGAATTTGTTCATTTTATTGGAGATGACATTCGATTAGATCCTGTGATGTTAGACAAAGAAATGTCTATTGAGAAAATGCTTGAGTTTTATATGGGTAAAAACACTCCGGATAGACAGAAGTTTATCATCGAGAATTTAAAAGTTGAATTGGATTACATGGAAGATGAAGTATAGATGAAAAATAAAATTGGGGATAAGAAGTAGTTTTATCAGAATAAACAATTAAACTCTTAAACGAATAAACGTTTTTTGAATGAGTGAAGAAATAAACGACAACGAACACGAAGAAGAATTAACGAATCAAAATGAACAATTAGATTCAGAATATCAAGCGGATTCCGCCCAAGAAGAGACCATTACTAAAATTACAGGAATGTATAAAGAGTGGTTTTTAGATTATGCTTCGTATGTAATTTTAGAAAGAGCAGTTCCTTCTTTAGAAGACGGATTAAAACCAGTGCAGCGTAGAATTATGCATTCTATGAAGGATTTAGATGATGGTCGTTACAATAAAGTAGCGAATATTGTTGGTCATACAATGCAATATCATCCGCATGGAGATGCTTCTATTGCAGATGCTATGGTGCAAATTGGTCAGAAAGAGTTACTGATTGATATGCAAGGTAACTGGGGTAATATATTAACAGGCGATCGCGCAGCTGCTTCTCGTTATATTGAGGCTCGATTATCAAAATTTGCTTTAGATGTCGTTTTTAACCCAAAAACTACAGATTGGAAATTGTCTTATGATGGAAGAAGAAAAGAACCTATTGATTTACCTGTAAAATTTCCATTATTACTTGCACAAGGAGCAGAAGGAATTGCAGTTGGTTTATCAACAAAAATATTACCACATAATTTTATTGAACTAATTGATGCTTCTATTAAATATTTAAAAGGAAGAAGTTTTAGAATTTTACCTGATTTTATAACTGGTGGAATTGCAGATTTTACGAATTATAATGACGGAGTTAGAGGGGGAAAAGTACGTGTTCGTGCAAAGATTCATCAACTTGATAAAAAAACGTTGGTCATTAATGAAATTCCGTTTGGAACCACAACGACTACTCTAATTGATAGCATTATAAAAGCCAATGAAAAAGGGAAGATAAAGATTAAAAAGATTGAAGATAACACAGCTGCAGATGTAGAAATTTTGATGCATTTGCCGCCAAATGTTTCTCCTGATAAAACGATTGATGCTTTGTATGCATTCACTAATTGTGAAAATTCTATTTCTCCTTTGTCTTGTACTATTGAAGACAATAAACCCGTCTTTGTAGGTGTTTCTGAAATGCTAAAACATTCCACAGATTTAACGGTAGATTTGTTAAAGAAAGAGTTAGAAATACAGCTAAACGAATTAGAAGAACAATGGCATTTCTCTTCTTTAGAAAGAATTTTCATAGAAAATAGAATCTATCGAGATATTGAAGAAGAAGAAACTTGGGAAGGCGTAATTAGAGCGATAGATTTAGGATTACAACCATACATTAAACATTTAAAACGAGCAATTACAGAAGAAGATATTGCTCGTTTAACAGAGATTCGAATAAAGAAGATATCAAAGTTTGATATTGATAAAGCTAAACAATTTATAGAAGGTTTAGAGGATAAGATTGCGGTTGTAAAAGAGCATCTTTCAAAATTGATTGAATATGCAATTGATTATTTTAAGCGCTTAAAGGATACCTACGGAAAAGGAAAAGAACGTAAAACTGAAATCAGAATTTTCGATGATATTGTTGCATCAAAAGTAGCAATGAATAACGCAAAACTCTATGTAAATAGAGAAGAAGGCTTTA
>JBNMNZ010000126.1:0-5387 GCA_051276605.1 Polaribacter sp.
CCAATCAGCTTTTTGTGCAAACTACATTCGATAGAAAGTTTGCTTTAGGCTTGGGTTTAGAGCAAAAACATCTTAAAGTAAGTACAGAAACGATAACAAACAATAATGATAAAACGATTTTAGATAATAGTAATTATTACAATGCTTTTGGGTATTTAAAACTAGATACTTACGATAAAAAATATTTTGTAACCAAAGGGTATTATGCCGATTTAAATTTTAAATGGTATCTAAATTCTTCTAACTACAATAACAACTTTACTAGTTTTGCACAAGCAAAAGGAGTTTTAGGTTTTGCGACAACCATTGCTGATGAAATAACTTTTCAAATGACAAACGAAGCTGGTTTTGCTTTAAAGAATTCAGATTCAGATGTTTTTGATTTTTATTTAGGGGGTTATAACAAAAACTACATAAATACTTTTGTTTCTTTTTATGGATATGATTTTGCAGAATTGTCTGACAATTCTTTCTTAAAATCAGAATTTAAGTTTAGTTATTCTTTTGCAGAAAAACATTATACAAGTTTTATTGCTAACTATGCTCGTTTAGACGACAATGTTTTTGAAAGTTTAGGTGATTTTAAAAGTATTAAGTCTGGTTACGCTTTTGGCTACAGCTACAATAGTTTAATTGGTCCTATAGAAATTAAATATAGCTGGTCTCCAGACACAAATCAAAATTACTGGTTGTTCAATTTAGGGTTTTGGTTCTAACATATAAAAAAACCATGAATTTAAATTCATGGTTTTTTTATAAAGTACTAAACTATTTTTTATTTTACTTGTTTGGTGCTTAAGTAAAACTCTTCATAGGTTTGCAATAAGCTCATTAATGCAGAAATTAAATCTTTAGTTTCTAATAAAACACTAAAATATAAAGTAGTATTCTTAGGACTAGTTTCATCTGTTCTAATTCTAGCTACTTGTTTTTCTATAGATAAAGAAACACTTTTTAATAATTGATTCTTCTCAACTAACAGTGCATTAAGGTCATCTAAATGTCTGTTTTCAAAAATAGCAGCTTCTTTCGTTAACAAACTAGATAGCTCATTATCTATTGTTTTTAAATCTTTAATTTGTCCTTTCTTTAAATTTTTATGATTGTTATTTACGTGCTTATAACTTGCTCTAGAAATATAACTAATAGATTGTGCTACATCTTGTAAATAACCTAAAACCATAATATAAAATCTACTTCCTTGTACAGAAGTTTCATCTAAAGATTTAATAAAATAGAAAACTCCATCTTTTAAATCATCTATTTCATCATTTAATTTTTCTACGTGTTTATCTGTTTTACGTAATTTATTTAAATCATGATTTGCTAAATCATTTACAACATTAGTATATAATTTATTTACACGATTTATAACTTCAGAAATATGATCTGCACTTTCTTCAATTACACCATTAATGGTGATTGATTCTGCTCTTTCTATATATACTTGTTTTTTTACTTCTTTCTTTTTCTTTCTGTGAATTAATGTGTTTCTTCCTATTAAAAGAGCAACAACTGCTAATAAAATTGGAATCATAACCATATGCCAGCTAATTAGGTAGGCAACAATTGCAGCGGCTAAAAAGGCTGTAAGTGCTGTTAAAAACCATCCGCCAATAACGTTAATTACACCAGCAACTCTATACACTGCACTTTCTCTTCCCCAGGCTCTATCTGCTAAAGATGTACCCATTGCGACCATAAATGTTACATAGGTTGTAGATAATGGCAATTTCATTGATGTTGCTATTGATATTAAGATTCCTGCTACAATTAGGTTTACAGAAGCTCTTACTAAATCAAAAGCAGGTAATTCATAAGTTTTGTCTTTTGGCAATTCGATCACTGGTTTTTGAAATTTAGTATCTACAAAAGCCAACGTCTTTTTTGGAATTACATAACGAATACCAGTATTTAACACCATTGCAAATCTAACAGCAACTCTAGACAAAGGGTTTGGTTGAAATTTTTCATGACCTTCTCCTTGACGAGATAAATCAATTCCTGTTTTTATTACATTTTGTGCTTTACTAGAAGTCCATAAAGTAACAACCATTATAGCCCCAGCAAGTAGTAATAGATAAACATTTGAGGGTACTTTTTTTGCTAAAATCCCCATAGAAAATGCATCTGCAGAAACACCAGAAACACTCCATGCTTCATAAGAATTCCATGCAGCAATTGGGACACCAACAAAGTTTACCAAATCATTTCCAGAAAATGCCATTGCTAAAGAAAATGTACCAATTCCAATAATTAATTTTAAAACATTTACTTTCAGGAATTGTATCAGTAGTTGAGAAATAATAGACCAAGCAACAAAACTTCCTGCAATAATTACGATTGTATTTCCTTCAATTAAACCTTTTACATTGCCGTAAAAAGGAGTTCCTTTCATTCCTTTTATGATTATAAAATAAGTAATTGCAGTAATTGCAAAGCCTCCAAAAAGCGCATTGATATAAGTAGCTCTTTTTTCAAAATTGAAAGAGTAAATTAGTCTAGAAACAAATTGAACAAGGGCTCCTATAGAAAATGCCACAACAACAGAGAGTAGAATTCCATTGATAATCTGAATTGCTTTTTTATGGTTGATGTAGTTCCAAATATCTGAAATTGATTGAGAGTCGTTTGCAGATATTTTAATTAATGAGATACAAACTGCAGCTCCTAAAAGTTCAAATACAATAGAAACTGTAGTTGATGTTGGCATTCCGAGTGAATTAAAAATATCTAACAAAAGAATGTCAGTAATCATTACGGCCATAAAAATGAACATAATGTCTTGAAACATAAACATGCTAGGATTAAAAATCCCTTTACGGGCAACCTCCATCATTCCACTGGAGGTAACTGCGCCAAAGAATACACCTAAACTTGCAATAATCATTATGTTTCTTACGGAAATTGCTTTAGAGCCAATCGCTGAATTTAAAAAATTAACAGCATCGTTACTAACTCCTACAACTAAGTCAACAATAGCTAATACAGCTAAAGCGACAAGCATTAAAATATACGGATCTCCCATTTTATTTTTTAAATTTAATGTTGCAAATCTACAACCACAAAAAGTTGCGAATGTTACGGTTATGTTATATTAACGTGTCTTAAAAATGAATATCTACTTGTAATCTATATAATAATTGATTTGTTTTAAAACCAATATCAGTATAACTTAAATCTGTTTGAACTTTTAACTTATGTCCTGCAATATATTTAGATAATCCTAAAGTATATTGATTTTCTGCGCTTTTTCCTGTAATATTTTTATCTAATGAAATATTGGTGTAACGTCCAGAAACTTCTACTGTTTTAGAAAGTAAATATCCTGTTTGTATATTTAAACCATGACCAATTTGTACTTCATCACCTGTTAAAGAACCGTCAGAATTTTTTGCTAAAGGATCTTTTGCATCTCTATTCGCATATTCTGCCATAAAAGAAAACCCTTTATGTTTGTAAATTGCATCAATAAAAAGAGTAGAAATATTTGTTGAATAGAAACCCATGTCATTTAACATATAAGAACCTTGATTACTTCTTGTTTTGGATGCATTATTGTTGAAATCATAAGCAAAACCAAGTGCTAATTTTGGGTCTTCTTCAAACTTTAAATCACTTCCTTTATAATCCCCTTTACTTGCGAAATTTCCAAAAGGTAATAATTCGATTCTAGTGGTGTACTGATGTCCACCAATATTTCCAGTAGTAATATTTCTTCCTTCACCTTGCGCCATCGAAAATATTTCTTTTACCAAAAAAGTATCTGTAAGATTAAAATGATGTCTTAATTGGAAGCCCATATCTCTATCAATATTAAATCTACTATTTAACAAAGAACGATCTACTTGTTGCAGGTTTGCAGAAGAAATTACACGTTCTCTATTTCCTGGTAATTTGGTTTGTCCAAACCATAAAACAAAGTTTCCTGAAAAATTCCACTTTAAAACAGCATCTAAAATATATCTAGGTGCATCACTTGTGTATTTAGATGCGCCAGATTGATCTCTATTAGATAAACCTAATTCTACTTTATACTTTAATTTTGGAGAGTATGCAAATCCATCAAACTTTAAGCGAGATCTTCTAATCAAAAAAGAAGAAGCAGGATTAGAAAGACCAGCACTAGCATCCCAAGAAGAAGTTGCAAGACTTTGAAATCTTAAACCAACGTTCATAGACCAGGTACTGTCTTGTCCTATTAGATTAAATAATCCTTTTCCAAATTTAGGGGCATTACTTTTTTGCGCATTCGTGCTTAAAAAAGCACAAATACAGATTACTGTTACTACTTTATGTAGCAATGAAAATTTCATAATTATTAGTTTTTGTCGCTGCAAAGAACTAATAAGTATGTTAAGTTAATGTTAAAGGAACATTAAAAAAACATAAAAACTGCCTTGGCCAAAGGCAGTAAGTCATATAAAATAGTTGACAAAAACTAATAGATTTATGATGACATTTAATCCTATAAGATTCATACAAATATGCAAAGACCATTTTAATTTTATGTTTAATTTAAATTAAAAAAAGGTTAACAAATTTCCGTATTTAACCTTTAGTTAATGTTTCTGTAATACAATCATAATTTATAACTAACATTTAGTTTACAAACCTAGTAGACTTTTGCACTTATAAATTAAACATTAAAATGAAGAAATTTTTATTTATTGCGTTATTAGCTTTGAGTCAATTTATAAACGCTCAAGGCAAAGGAACTTTAAAAGGATTGTTAACTGACAAAGAAACAAATAATGAGTCTTTACCGTTTGCAAATGTCCAAATTAAAGGAACATCTTTAGGTACAACTTCAGACTTTGACGGTAATTATAGTTTAAAAGTATCTGCGGGAAACCATGTGGTGGTTTTTAGTTTTTTAGGATATAAATCAATAGAAAAATCATTTTCTATAAAAGCAGGAGAAACAATTACAATTAATCAATTATTATCTGCAGAAGAAGGGGTTTCTTTAGATGAGATTATTGTAAAATCATCTTCAACGAAAGAGTCTGCATCCGCATTGTTGATAGATCAAAAGAAAGCTGTAATTATAAAAGAAAGTATTGGTGCTCAAACATTAGCTAAAATTGGTGTTTCTAATGCTGCAAATGCAACAACAAAAATATCTGGAGTTACTAAAAGTGAAAGTTCTGGAGATATTTATATTAGAGGTTTAGGAGATCGGTACTTATCGACTACAATGAATGGGTTACCAATTCCTTCGGATGATGTAAATAATAAAAACATCAACCTTAATTTATTTTCTACCAATATCATTAAAAATATAGGAATTAGTAAAACATACGCAACTTCTACTTATGCAGATCAAGGTTCTGGAAATGTAGATGTTGCTTCGAAAGAATACTCTAAAAAAGGATTTACTATTT
>JBNMNZ010000127.1:0-5285 GCA_051276605.1 Polaribacter sp.
TGTTGTAATATTCGTCATTAAAGTGGCATTACCAATTTTAGAAATTACACGTTGTAAAGCTTTTGCTTGTTGACCGTGTTTTTTAATTTCTTGCTGATATTTGTTGATGAGAAAAACGGCATTTGGTACTCCTATAACAATAATTAAAGGAGGTATTAGCGCTGATAGAACTGTGATTTCATATCTAAATAAACCAATAAAACCAAAAGCCCAAGTAACGCCAATTAATACGACTAATAGCGTAATAAAGGTGGCTCTAAAAGATCTAAAAAAGAAGAAGAAAATAACTGCTGTAATCCCTAAAGCACCCCCTACAAAAAGAATGATTTCGTCTTGAATGTTTTGTGCATTTAGTGTTCTAATATATGGCATTCCAGAAATGCGAACATCTAAATTGTTCTCTTTCTCAAATTTTTCTATAGTGGGAATTAATTTTTCAAAAATGAAATCTCTACGTTTTGGAGTATTAATGATTTCTTTTTTAATGTAAATTGCAGTTTGTAGGGTTCCTGTCTCTTTATTAAAAAGTAAATTATCGTAAAAAGGAAGTTTCTCGAAAAGTTGTTTTTTAATTTCTAAAACCTCTTTTATTGTTGTTGGGTCTTTCTCATACAAAGGTTCTAAAATGAATTTTCTTTTTTTTCTATCTGCTTTTAATTTCTGAACATCTGCAATAGAAATTGTAAAATCTATTTCTTCTAAATTCTCAAATTGCTGAACTAAGTTATTCCATGCATTAAATTTTTGTGGCGTAAAAACAGTAGAATCTTTAATGCCAAGAATTACTAAGTTCCCCTCTTCACCAAAAATTTCTAGAAATTTATTGTACTCTAGGTTCGCTTCATGATTTTCTGGTAATAAGTTTGCTTCTGTATATGAAAATTTCATATACTTCATTTGGGTTGCTAATAAACCTGTAATGACAGCAATAGTGATTAAAACCAAGTAACGGTTTCTTAAAATTATGCCCGCAACTTTTGTCCAGAAATTCATTTAATTTTTTTTTCAAAGGTAATTAAATTGTATTAGGTCTTCTAAATAAAAAGAGCGTGTTTAACAACACGCTCTTTTTATTTTTTTTTGACTAAACGGTCATTATTTCTTTTTCCTTTTTAGATAAAGTGTCTTCAATTTTTTTAACAAAATCGTTTGTTAATTTTTGCACATCCTCTTCAGCTATTTTCTTCATATCGTCAGAAATATCTGTTTTTTTGATATCGTTATTTGCATCTTTACGTGCGTTTCTAACACCAACTTTAGCATGTTCTGCTTCAGATTTTGATTGTTTCGCTAAACCAATTCTACGTTCTTCTGTTAGCGGCGGTACATTAATCATAATAATATCACCATTATTCATTGGGTTTAAACCAAGATTTGCTATTTGAATTGCTTTTTCAATTGCTTGCAACATGTTTTTCTCCCAAGGTTGAACGCTTAATGTTCTTGGATCTGGAGTGTTTACATTGGCAACTTGTGACAAAGGAGTTTGAGAACCATAATAATCAACCATAACTGAACCTAACATCGCAGGTGTTGCTTTTCCTGCTCTAATAGAACGTAATTCTTTTTCTAAATGCTCAATAGCATTATTCATTGCTTCTTTAGCAGTGTCTAAAATAAATTCAATTTCTTCGTTCATCTTTTATAAATTTAAAGATTTTGATTATTAATTGTTAACGATTGTACCAATTTTTTCTCCAGAAACTAACTTCATTAAGTTTCCGTTTTTATTCATATCAAAAATGATAATTGGTAAGTTATTTTCTTCACTTAAAGTAAATGCAGTCATATCCATTACTTTTAATCCTTTTTGGATAACCTCTTTAAAAGTAATTGTTTCAAACTTAACAGCGTTTTTATCCTTTTCAGGATCTACATTATAAACTCCGTCAACTCTAGTTCCTTTTAAAATAGCATCAGCATTAATTTCAATAGCTCTTAAAACAGCTGCTGTATCAGTCGTGAAATAAGGATTCCCTGTTCCTGCACCAAAAATAACTACACGTCCTTTTTCTAAATGTCTAATTGCTTTTCTTTTAATGTAAGGCTCTGCGACTTCTTTAATCTCTAAAGCCGTTTGTAAGCGAGTATGCACATCTTCATCTTCTAGAGCACTTTGAAGAGCTAACCCATTTATAACCGTTGCAAGCATACCCATATGATCTCCTTGAACACGGTCGATACCATTACTTGCACCAGCAACTCCTCTAAAAATATTACCACCACCAATAACAATAGCAACTTCAATTCCTTTTTCTACAACCTCTTTAATTTCTTTCGCATATTCAGAAAGACGTTTTGGGTCTATTCCGTATTGCCTATCACCCATTAAAGCTTCACCACTTAATTTTAAAAGAATTCTTTTGTATTGCATTTATTTTGTTATTTGAAGACTCCCATCATGTCGAGAGTTAAGTTGGGCAAAATTACGTAATTTTTTTATTTTTTATAAAAGAGGACTTATTAGTTTTATTTTTTTTATTTTTTAATAAAACGAATTTGCTGAAATAGAAGTGTTTAAACTTTTGTAAGATTAATTAAATTGATTAATTTTGCACTCGATTTTTATGAACTATAGATTAATAAGAAATGAATATTACAAAAGAAAACATAGACGCATTAAACGCAGTTGTAAGAGTTGATATAGTTGCTGAGGATTATCAAGAAAAAGTAGCAGGATTATTAACAGATTATCGTAAAAAGGCTGACATTCCAGGTTTTAGAAAAGGACAAGTGCCAATGGGAATGATAAAAAAGAAATATGGTAAATCTATAATGATAGATGAAGTTAATAAGCTTTTACAGCAATCTTTAAATACATTCTTAGCAGAAGAAAAATTAAATATTTTAGGAAATCCTATTCCTAGAATGAAAGAAGATTTTGATTGGAATGCAGAAGTTTTTTCTTTTGAATTTGAATTAGGTTTATCGCCAGAATTCGAAATAGATTTAAGCGAAAAAAATAAAATAAAGCAGTATAATATTATTGCAACAGATGATTTAATTAACGAAGAAGTCAAAAATATTCAAACTCGTTACGGAAAAATAAGTTCAGTAGATGAAGCTACTGAACATTCTAATATTACAGGAACTTTTATAAACGAAGAAAAAGAAATTAACAAAAAAGGCACTTTTTTAGTTAATGATTTAAAAGGAAAGAAAAACGAAAAGAAAGTTATTGCCGCTAAAGTTGGTGATGTAATAGAATTGGATACTAAAGGATTATTTGAAGATGCTCACAAATTAGAGCATGTTTTAGGGGTTTCTCATGATGCAATTCACGATTTAGAGATTACAGTAACTTTTACTGTTGAAGAGATTACAAAAACAGAACCAGCTGATTTAGACAAGGAGTTGTTTGGTAAATTATTTGCTGATGGAAGCGTAACTAATGTTACTGAGTTAAAAGAAAAAATTAAAGAAGACGCAGAAAAGCAATTTCAACAACAAGGCGATCAACAGTTATTGAATGCTATAACTGAGTATTTAGTTGAAAACACAAAGTTTGATTTACCTTCTGAATTCTTACATAAATGGTTAGCAACTGCTGGAGAAAAAACGTTGACAACGGAAGATGCAGCTGCAGAATACAAAAAATCTGAAAAAGGATTACGTTATCAATTAATCGAAGGAAAGATTATGAAGGATAATGATATCAAAATAGACTACGCAGAATTGGTAGACTATGCAAAAGGATTTATTCGTACACAAATGGCTCAATTTGGGAATATGAATCCAGAAGAAAAAGAATTAGATGATATTGCTGGTAGAATCTTACAAAACCAAGAGGAAGCTCAAAAATTACAATCTCAATTAATTAGTCATAAATTATTAGGATTCTTTAAAGAGAATATCAATTTTAAAACGAAAGAAGTTTCTTACGAAGACTTCATGAAAGAAGTTTACCAATAACGGTTACAGACTGGTATTATTATTTCACTTTGTTGTTTTAACTTCGTGTATAATTATAAAAATGAAAAACCTGAATTGAGAAATTTAGGTTTTTTTAGCCAGTTACATTAACAAAAAAGTAACAAATAGTTTCTTACCTTTACAAATCAAAATATTTTAAAAGAATCACTCAATGGATTACGGAAAAGAGTTCGAAAAATACGCTACCAAACATCACGGAATTAATAGTACACATTTTGGTAAAATTACAAGTAGTTTAACACCATATATTATGGAAGAACGTCAGATGAATATCACTCAAATGGATGTTTTCTCTCGTTTAATGATGGATAGAATTATCTTTTTAGGAACCGGAATTAACGATCAAGTAGCGAATGTTATTCAAGCGCAATTGTTGTTTTTAGAAAGTGTAGATGCTAATAAAGATATTTCAATTTACATTAATTCTCCTGGAGGAGGCGTATATGCCGGTTTAGGAATTTATGATACCATGCAGTTCATAAAGCCAGATGTTGCAACAATTTGTACAGGTATGGCAGCTTCTATGGGAGCAGTTTTAATGTGTGCCGGAGCAGCAGGGAAACGTTCTGCCTTGCCACACTCTAGAGTTATGATTCATCAACCTTTAGGTGGTGCACAAGGTCAGGCTTCAGATATCGAAATTACAACAAGAGAAATTTTGAAATTGAAAGATGAATTATATGCAATTATTGCAAATCATTCAGGACAAACGATAGAGAAAGTTCACAATGATTCTGATAGAGACTATTGGATGAAAGCCGATGAAGCAAAAGCTTACGGAATGATTGATGAAGTTTTAGTAAGAAAAAAATAACATAGTCTTGTGATTGCAATTAGCATTAAGTAACCTTTCAAAAGAGTTGCTTTATTTATAATTATGACAAGCTAAAAGTGAAAAAGTGAAAAGCTAAAGATAATGTCGAAAGAAGAAAGTTTAGAGTGTTCATTTTGTGGACGAAAGAAAGCAGAAACAGATTTGCTAATTGCAGGTATGGATGCTCATATTTGCGATAAATGTATTGAGCAAGCTCACGGAATTGTGGAAGAAGAAGTTTCAGATGCAAAAACTGGCGGTTTGTCTAAGGATTTAATGCTTAAAAAACCGCGCGAAATTAAAGAGTTTCTAGATCAATATATTATTGGTCAATTAGAAACGAAGCGCACTATGGCTGTTGCGGTTTATAATCACTATAAGCGTTTATTGCAAACAGAAGATGATGATGATGTAGAAATTGAAAAATCAAATATCATTCTAGTTGGTGAAACCGGAACAGGGAAAACATTAGTTGCAAAGACAATTGCTAAAATGCTAAATGTTCCTTTTGCTATCGTTGATGCAACTGTTTTAACCC
>JBNMNZ010000128.1:0-5256 GCA_051276605.1 Polaribacter sp.
TCTTTTTTAAAATAGCCATTCTTTCATCAGATATTTTCGGTGAAACAGCCAAAACTGCTTCTGACTTTAATAACACCTCAATCTCTTTTAATCCATTTTTAAATAGTGTACTTCCGCTTGAAACGATATCACAAATTCCATCTGCTAAACCAATGTTTGGTGCAATTTCTACAGAACCACTAATCGTATGTAATTGTGCGTCAATATTTTGCTCTTTTAAAAATTTCTTAACGGTTTCTGGATAGGAGGTCGCAATTCTTTTACCGTCTAAATCTTTTAATGAATTTGCTTCAGATTCTTTTGGTACAGCTATAGAAACTTTACATTTAGAAAAACCTAAACGCTCTATAAAGTTTATGTCTGCACCTTTTTCTATTAAAATATTCTCACCAATAATAGCGGCATCTACTACTCCATCTTTTAAATATTGAGGAATATCACCATTTCTTAAATAGAAAACTTCTACAGGAAAATTTCTAGCAGCTGCTTTTAATTGATCTTTTCCATTATCTATGGAAATACCGATGTCTTTTAAGATTCTCATTGAATCTTCATTTAATCTTCCTGATTTTTGTACTGCAATTCTTAAAGTACTCATTTTTATTTTCTTTGGTGCTTGAGCAAATACGGTTTAAAACTAAAAAAAACCCGTTTGATTCGCTCAAACGGGTTTATTAATATCTTGATTTTATTCAATACATCTTTAAATCGCTTGATTGCAATTGTAAAAATGATGATGATGAAATTGAATAAAAGTCATGTTTTGTTTATTTCTTAGCAAAGATTCTAATTTTATTTTTAATTACACAACTAAACACCTTAAAAAAAATGTTAAAACCTAATATTTATCAATATCTGTTTATTTGTTTAAAATTTAAACTAATGTCATATATTTAGGACTCCTTTTTCTAATTAAAAAATGAGATCTTTAATAATTACTTGTAAAAGTCATTAAAACTACTTATACATCGACAACATTCATTGTATATTACTTTAATTTTTTTCTATACAGACAAACAGCCTTTGCTAAACACGTTTTAGCAAAGGCTGTTTAATCATTTAAAAAAGTAAGCGGCTCAGTTTATTTTGCAACCTCTGCTTCTGTAATTGCTAAAACTTCAAGATCAAAAATAAGTTCTTTACCTGCTAAAGGATGATTTCCATCTATGACGATAGTTTCTTCTCTAACTTCAACCACCATCAAATTCATTTCTTGACCGTCTGGAGATTTAGAAACTAATCCCATACCAACTTCAGGAGCCATATCTTGAGGAAGTTCCGTTTTCTTAACCTCTTGTATTAAATCTTTATTAACATCTCCATAAGCTTCGTCTTTAGGAATTGTAATGGTTTTTTTTTCATTTAATTTCATGTCGATTAAACCTTTCTCAAAACCAGGTATTAACTGTCCTTGTCCTAAAGTAAATTCGATTGGCTCTTTTCCTTCAGAACTATCAAAAATTTGTCCGTCAGATAATTTACCGGTATAATTTACTTTTACTGTGTTGTTCTCTTTGACTTGATTCATACTATCATGATTTAATTCCAAAAAATACTCTTTGCATAATTCTTACGCAGTAAACATTTTTTATTTAAACTTACATAATAATTATCCGCCAAAATCAAGCCAAAAAAAATAAAGTAAGCCTAAAAATTTTCAAACCTATAAAATCAGTCACTTAAAACATAAAAAAAACTGCTGTATCTCTTTCATGAACAAGATGTGTAACTTTAAAACCTAATTTTAAATAATCTAATAAATAAAAATAGAATCAGCAACTATGTCAGTTAAAACAATAAATTATAAAATTTGTATGCCACTATGTACTTTTATTAAGTAGTTAGTCTATAATATACAAGTTGATATAGGAAAAAAGATAAAGCTAGGACACCTAGTTATATTATTTTTTTCATCATTAATTAATTTTTACTAAATATACTATTTAAAATTATTTTAAAAAAAATGAGTCTTTAAATGTAAAATAATAGACAATTCATTATATACCTAATATAGTAAAAAAACATGATACAAACAATAACACTTTATTTAAAAAGGAAACTGAACTGTTGATGGTGTCTTACAAAAAAGCCTATCTAATAAGTCATATATTGATACTAAGTAATTTGATTGTGTATTACGTTTTTGTAACACCAATACTTTACTCAAAGTGGCAAATGCATTAAGAATTTTCCGCATTGTGTCTCTTTGATAAAGTTACTATGTAGGACAAATTTTACTTTTTTACTTGAATAAATAAAATAGTTTATCACTGCATCAAATACTTATTACAGATTTTTTTTTGGTAAAATGACATTTAATTGAAACAATGACAATACGTTTACTACTAGTTACGAATAATTTACGCGAGAAAAGTTTATAAGGAATGATATATATGAAAACATTTTAGCCGTATGCATTCTTTCTGAAGTTACCTTTAAACACTTAACAATTCTGCTTTCGCTAAGTTTGATTTATTGGCAACAAAGTCTTCTAAAACTTTAAAGAAGTTTAAAATATCTTCTTTCTCGTTATTTGCATTAATCGTTACCAATCGAACAAAGGTATCTTCTTCAAAAGAACCAAAACCTACAACTGTAATCTGATGCTCGTACAAAGCAGTACAAAGTGCCATTGGATCTATATTTTTATAGTTGAAACAAATAGAAATTGAATCATCAAAACTATACAAAGTATAATCAGGATTACTTCTTATATAATCTAAAGCTACATCTGCCAATTTAAATTGTTGATCTATAATCTGTTCTAACCCTTTTGTTCCAAGAGACTTCCAAAGCGTCCAAAATTTTAAAGCGTCATTTCGTCTTCCGCATTGAAAAGAAGTTTTACCCAGATTAAAATCATCTCCATCTGTTTGATACAAATAATCAGCATCATTGCTAAACGAATCATGCAAATATTTTTTTTCATTCACTAAAATGATAGAACATGTTAAAGGAGTTCCCAACATCTTATGTGCATTGTAACTAAAAGAATTAGATCGCTCCACTCCTTTTACCAAATGTTTGTATTTTTCACTAAAAATAACACTACCGCAATACGCTCCATCTACATGCAGCCAAATTTTATATTTTTCAGTAATATCAGCAATTTTATCAATAGGGTCAAAAGCTCCTAAAACGGTTGTACCTGCAGTTGCATTCACATAGGTAGGAATATCACCATTTTGGATGTCTTTTAGTATTTGTTCTTCTAATTTTTCTGAAAGCATTCTTCCTTTAGAATCTGCCTTAATGTAGCGGATATTATTTTTTCCTATTCCTGCAAAGCTTGCATTTTTAGCATTTGAATAATGACATTCTTCAGATGTATAAATAATTAAAGGTTTCGACATTCCATTTAATCTACAAGAAGGATCTTTAGCATCACGTCCCATAATTAAACCCATATAATTACTCATAGAGCCACCTGTTGGAAACGTACCATTACTTTTAGGACCATACCCTATTAAATCACAGGATTGTCTAATAATTTCTTGTTCAATACCCACTTGTGGGCCTGCAACTTTATAAGTATACATACTATTATTTAGCATAACAGCCAATAAATCTCCTAAAATCGCTTTGCTTTGTCTACCACCAAAAAGTTGATTAAAAAATAAGTTTGTTGCAGTTTTAGGTGTAGAAACTAATACTTCACGAAGTAACGATTTAAAGTCATCATCTATCATTGCATCCTCATTTAACGAAAGGTCAATTGCATCATACAATTTACTTGACTCTATTCTTTGTGCTACTGGGTTTTCTGCTTCTTCATTAATTAAAACTTCTACAAGTTCATTAAATAAGGCTAAATCATTCGTTATATTAGACATACTTTTTCTTTTCTTTTAATTTCTTTAGGATGCAATGGTATCGTAATCTAATTTTTTTGTTACAAAAGCATTTGACTTTTCATCAAATATTCTGCATTTACGAATGGGTTTTGCATATAAATGAAGTGACATGCTTTTTTTATTCGATAGATTTTCTAAGGTATGAAATCCCATAAAATCTTTCATATAGGTAACCTGATTCGGTTTTGAAATGGAGGTTTTCACGATATTCAACTCACCTGTTTCATTTTTTTTATAAATCGTCTCTTTGAATTCGCCTTTGATTACTTTTACCCAGCATTCTTCACCATCATGATCATGAATTGGAGTTCCATGTCCTTCACACCAGCAGATTAGGATTAATTCAAACTTTTCGTTATCAACAATACAATTTCGAGTATAACATTTGTTCGACCATGAAACGTACTTTTCAAAAGCGTTTGATGGAAAATTTATGGAATGTATTATGTGATTGTAAGTCGTCCTCTCTCCTTCTGAGAGCGCCACTATTAATTCGCTTATGGTTTGAGGTATTGTGATATTATTTTCGTTGAAATTCAAAATAATTTTTATCTTTTTTCTGTTCATTTAATGTACAAATCCAAGGTCATTCCCTAAATCTAACTAAATAATATTGATATCTCAAATATAGTGAATTTTAAGCTTTTTAATTCATTTTTTCATTCGATTTTACTGAAAAATCATACAATTTCCTATTTTTTTGATTACTTTTCAAAATCTTAAAAATTTATTTTCATCTTTTTTCTAAAGTTTTTGAGGTAAAAACCTTTTAAAACGAACCACAACAATCAATCGCCATGCAAGACCAAAACTTTATAATTAAAATAGCTATATTGGCAGTTTATGTTGGAATTTTATTCCTGATCGGAATTTTAGCTTCTCGGCGTATAAAAAATATGAGTGACTATTATGTTGGTGGAAAAAAAATGGGTTTTTGGGCTGTTGCTTTTTCTGCAAGAGCAACAGGAGAATCTGGGTGGTTACTTATAGGGTTAACAGGAATGGGCGCAATGGCAGGTTATTCTGGTTATTGGGTAGTTGTTGGAGAGTTGCTAGGTGTCTTTATATCATGGCAATTTATGGCAAAACGTTTCAAAAAAAGATCTGACGCTTATGGAGCAATTACAATTCCAGATTACTTAAATAGTCATTTTAAATCAACAACAAATACGCTTCGAATTATAGCAGCTGGTGTACTTGTGATTTTTATTGTAATCTATGTCGCTTCTCAAATAGATGTTACTGGTGTCGCTTTTAAATCGATGTTAGGTATTAACTATAAAATAGGAGCGTTAATCGGTTTTTTTATTGTGTTGGCCTATATCTTTATTGGCGGTTTTGTTGCGGCTGTTTGGTCTGATTTATTTCAAGGATTACTGATGTTTTTAGGTTTGGTTTTACT
>JBNMNZ010000129.1:0-5249 GCA_051276605.1 Polaribacter sp.
CAAACAAATGAAGTGTTGCAAAAGTAGAGCTTTTTCTACCAATTTTTTAGAGAATTTTAACTTGGTGTATTCAACTAAAAACTCAATAAAATATTTAAATAAATTAAATTTTTACAAAATGAAAAAAGTAATATTAAGTCTAGTATTTTTACTAGCAACAGGAGTAAGTTTTATAAACGCAACAGCTACTAATGATGAAATTTTACCAACAACAAAAGAAGCTATTGAAGTAGTGGAAGAGTTTGGTTGTGCAAGTGATTGTAATTCATTAGCAAGAGAGGGTGCTTTAGTTCTTTCATCAAATCACGAAGATAGGGCAGAAGGAAGTGAATTAATGGATCGTTATTCTGAATTATATTTTCACTGTTATACAACAACCTGTTAAAAAAATAAGCCTAAAGATTATTTCTTTAGGCTTTTTAAAACTGATATTATGAAATTTCTTAACATAAAAATTTTTATTTTCCTTTTTTTTAATGCCACATTCATGGTTTCTCAATCAGAATATAATGGTATTGTAAATTATGAATCAAGAATTAATGGTATAAAAGCAGCAGATTATTTGTCTAATAAAAGAGATAAAATAAAAAATAAACAACTAGTGGCATCAATGGATAAGGTTTTTTTAAATACAAAGTCAGTTAAATCAACTCTTTTATTTACTAAAGGAACTGGAATATTTTTAGTTGAGAATAAAATGAATATTCCTAAAAATGATCTTGCACAAAGAATGAATAGAATAGACGCTGGAGGCTCTAAAGAATATTATTATAATGATATAACAAAAACGTATTTAATTAAAGAATGTGAAGCTCTTGGAGAGTGTTTTATTTTCGAAAATAAATATTTAAATTGGGAATTGACACAAGAAACTAAAGAAATAAACGGATATATTGTTTACAAAGCAACAAGAAGTAATGGTAAAGTTATTGCTTGGTATACACCATCAATACCTATTAGTTTTGGACCAAAAGGAGAGTATGGTTTACCAGGTTTGATTTTGCAATTAGATATAGGCAATATAGTTTTTAGTGCTGTGAAAATTGTTTTAAACCCTAAAGAAGAAATTAAAATAGAAATACCAAAAGGTGGTAAAAGAATAAGTGGGGAAGAATATGCAAAAGAAATAAAAAAAGCCAAAAAAAGTGTATTTGGTAATTAACTCCTTCATTTGAAACCTCTCATTTTATAAATCGTTTTCAAAAGTAAACCTTTTTCTACAAGTTTTAAAGAATTTTAAACTTGTTAATTCATGTAGAATTCTAAATATTTTTTAATAAACATACCCAAATAAAAATGGGTTAAAAATTTTTATATTGTGAAAAAATTAATTTCAGGAATGGTTTTTGTTAACAATTGGTAACTCCTTAATTAGTGCGAAAACGATACCTTAAGAAAATATGGCGTTTGGACAATGTGATGATTTTGCAAATATTTCTCAATGGGCTGCAACACAGGCAGGTTATTCATTTCCTGAATCAGTGGGGATATGGATTTTAGCTCATGATGTATGTATGGCTTATCAAATGGAGCATTTAATTGAAATAAAAGAGGAGGAGTTCATTGACCCTAATGATGATCCAAAATAAAGATACCTATAAAATACCCCAATTTAATAAAATTGGGGTTTAATTTTACTTACTATGAATGTATTCAAATTTTACCTAGTTATTTTCTTTTTTAGTTTAATAACACAAGCACAAACAAAAAGTATAATTACTTATGAGGCTTTTACTACGTTTATGAATATTGAAAAGGCTGTTAAAGATAAAATAAAGGATAAAAAAACTCTTTTACAATTGAATAAAACCTTTAATAATGATGATAAGTTAGCGTGTATTTTGATTATAGAAAAAGGGAAATCATTTTTTTTAAATTAGATAAAATGCGTGTGGATAAAAAATTAATCGTAGATATATTAATAGGTGATGGCTTATTTTATTCAAATATTAAAGATTCATATTTATTAGAAGAAAAAGTAACTTTTGATAAAAATTTTTTGATAAAACATGAAAAAATTAATTGGACATTAATTAACGAAGAAAAGAAAATAGGTAATTATTTATGTAAAAAAGCGACTACAAAAAAAACTGTTGTTAACAGTTCAGGCGAATTCACAACAGCTGTAATAGCCTGGTATGCTCCAAGTATACCTTTAAACTTTGGACCTAAAAACTTTAACGGTCTTCCAGGTTTAATATTAGAGTTAACAGATAGACAAATGGTCTATAAAGTTTCTAAATTGGAGTTAAATACAAACAATAAGAAGTATAAAATCAAATTACCTAAAAATGGTAAATTTTTAACATACGAAGAATATGAAAAAGAATTGAAGAGTCTATTTTATAAATATAGAAATTAATAAGTCTATTCTATTTTAAAAATCAGAATTTTGAAAAAGAAACTCCTATTTATTTTAGTATGTGCAATTTCATGTTTTAGTTATTCCCAAAAAGTAACACTAACAGGTTTTGTAAAAGACAGCCTACAAAACCCTTTGTCGTATGCAAATGTAGTTGCAAAACCCAAAGATGTTTCTAAAAACTTGCAGTTTGTTATTTCAGATAATGAAGGCTATTGCAAATCAATACATTGATCCAAGTGAAAATTACGATATATTTGAATTTATTACTAATATTGACTGGGTAAAATTAAGCAATGAATAAGTATTATAAACTATTGAGCTGTATTTTATTATGCATCTCATTATTCCTCTTTATTTCACGTGGTACAGCAATGAAACTTTTAGTTGGACTTCCTAATTTGAATGTTTACACTCAGACTCAAATTGATAATAATATAGCTGTCTTACCAATCGTTGGTAATACTATTGACGTACAATTAAAAAGCACGTTAAATGCTACAGAAATTAAAAATTTCATTTATATGTCTATTCAGTACCGAACATCTATTTATGACGAAAAAAACAATATTCTCTGTTATAATGGAGAAGAATTTTGCTCAATTGAACAACTTGATGTTATTAAAAACACAACAATTCAAGATAATTACGAACGATGTAGTCAAAATAATATTGATACTGAAATAGATAGTTATTTGGGGAATTTTAACACTATTTTATCTAAAGTTGAATCAACAAAACCAATAGATTTGTCCAATTACAAACATAAAATTCTAATATTTATGAATACTGATACTGGAAAGGATGAAATTAAACAAGATTGGGATTATATATATAATGCGTTTAACAAAAATCCTAATGTTTTATTTATTAGAGTCTGGACTGATTTAAATGAAAATATGGGACTTAAAAAAAATGGAAAAGCAAAATTTAAAATGAAAAAAGTAAAAAATTCAAAGCGTGAATATGAAATAATATTACGAAGCTTACCTTATGCATAGTATTTTTAAAATTTATTGGATATTTTTACATGTAAAACTCCCAAATCTAAAGAACATTTTAAGTAATTAAAAAAGTTTTTAACTTTCCTAAAGTAAGTTGAAAAATACGTTGATTTTATTGAATGCACAATTTAGACAGAGTAATAGTTTTTCAGATTTTTTAATTTCTGACAGAAGAACTTTTATTGTACCAAGAATTATAATGTTAGTGTCGGGTATAATTTGTGATGTTCAGTCTAAAGTTGGCAGTTCTCAGTATCAAACTGACTGAATACTGCCAACTGAAGACTAAAACACTTATTTTAAAGATGCCTTAAATACGCTTCAGGATTATTTAAAAACGATTTTGTAACTGTATAATGTTCTGTGTTTTCTAAAGCTGTTTTTTCCATACTATTTTCTGTGATTTCAAAAATAGTTGCCCCAGGAAAAGCCAATAACATTGGCGAATGTGTTGCAATAATAAATTGCGAATTATGTGTTTTTAAATGATTGTTGATAAAAGCAATTAACGTTAATTGTTTTGCTGGCGATAATGCTGCCTCTGGCTCATCAAGTAGATAAATTCCTCTGGTTTTTATCATTTCATTCATAATATGCAAATACGCTTCACCATGAGAAAAAGAGTTGAGTTCTTGCCCAAAATTTCTCCGCATTTGCCTTAATTGGTAATTAGAACTTTCTTTCATTTGATAAATTATATATTTAGGAACATTGTCCCCTAAATCGCCCATTTGATTTTCTATTTCTGTACCAACTCTATGCACACTATTCAAATAATCTCCAAAATCTTCTGCTCTAAAAAAGAAACCTACAGAACGTTCTATTTGCCAAGTTAATTCTAAATAAGGTAATAAGGTTTTTGCAGCATCAAAACTATTTTTAGCATAACTTCTGCCATCCATGTGTGGCAATTGTAATTTACAGGCAATTGCCTCTAACAAAGTAGATTTCCCTGAACCGTTTTCGCCCACCAAAAAATTAATTTGATTAGAAAAATCTAAATTTTTAGCATATTTAATAGCAGGAATATCATAAGGAAAAGGATGTTTTCTTTCTGTACTTATGTTTACTGTGGATAAATATAGCATTCGTAAATTATAATCGGTTTAGTCTCAAAATTAGTGAAATAAAAACTATTTCGTATAAAACAAGTATATTTATCATCATTAAATTATTTAGTTATGGTGAATAAAAAAAAGAAAGAAGTAGTTTTAGACGCGGAAATACTAACTCTTTTAGAACATAAAGCGAAGGTCGAAATTTGAAAAATTATATGGAAAGTATTCTAATAGAAAATGCGCAAGCTTTTGAACCTTCAGAAGAATATAAAGTGATGATGGATAAAATGATAAATAATCATAACGAAGGTAAAACCAATTATACATCTTGGGATAAAGTTTAAAAAGAGATCTTTAAATAATGGCTTTTGATATTAATTATAGTGATGAATCTCTTTTAGATATTAAAGAAATAAGAGATTATTATGCTAGAGTTTAAAAAAATACTATTAAAATTTGATGTTGAACTTACAGAAAATATAGAGAGAATAACACTAAATCCAAATCATTTTCAAAAGCGTTATCGAAATATAAAAATTGTTTTTACAAATAAATTTCCTTTTAGAATTCATTATTTAGTTGAAAATAATTCAGTTGATATTCAGCGTGTTTTACATCAAAAAAAATTTTACAAATAAAGTCAGTAATTTCCACAAACTTACTAGCTCCTTCCCTTTAGTCATGTTGAGATGGGCTTTTTTATTTCCGCCCAAAATCTGCGGGTATTTCTCCCCAAGCTTTGGTTTCCCATTTTAAGATTGGGTTTTTAAACGTATTTTCTTTTAGCCAGGTTTCTGCCCTTTTAATCAGTTCTAAAAGATCATT
>JBNMNZ010000130.1:0-5240 GCA_051276605.1 Polaribacter sp.
TTTAGTAGATTTAACACGTTCAGTTCTAACTTTAGCCCAAGCCGCTGCATGTTTGTCTAATCTAACAGAAAGGTAACGCATAACGCTATCATCTCTTCTAAATTCTAACTCATAAGCAGGAATTTCTTCCCCAGCCACTTTGTACTCTAATAAATGGTAAAAACCACTTTTCTTCTTTTGAATTGGATAGGCTAATTTCTTTAAGCCCCAATCTTCTCTTGAGATCATTTCAGCTCCTTTAGAAACTAAATAATCTTCGAACTTTTGTACTGTCTCCTTTATCTGAGTGTCAGATAAAACGGGATTCAAAATGAAAACAGTTTCGTAATGATTCATAAATTAAATATTTTTTGTTTATTTTTAAGGCTGCAAATATACATACTTTTTTGTATTTAGAAGCATCTTTTTTATATTAAAATTCCTTCACTTTTGCAATAAAAAAAACCATTTAAAATACTGATATGCAAATACCTGAAATACCAAATTTAATTCATTATGCAATTCCTTTTTTCGTTGCTACAGTTATCCTAGAAATTATCCTTACTGTAAAAGTAAAATTGGAAGACTATGAGTTTAAAGATGCTAGTACTTCTATTTTAATGGGTTTAGGCAATGTTGCTATTGGCTTGTTTACGAAAGGAGTTGTTTTAAGCTTATTTTACTTAATTTATAATTTTTATCATTTTTTTGAAATATCTTTTGTTTGGTGGACTTGGGTACTTCTTTTATTTGCTGAAGATTTTTGTTATTATTGGTTTCATCGAATTAGTCATGAGAGCAGATTGTTTTGGGCAAGCCATGTTGTGCACCATTCATCAAAAAAATACAATTTAAGTACCGCCTTAAGACAAACTTGGTCTGGAAGTTTTTATACGTTTATCTTTTGGTTTCCGTTAATTTTAATAGGATTTCACCCTGTTTTGGTTTTGGTACAAATGTCTATTAGTTTAATTTATCAATATTGGATACACACTGAATTGATAACTAAAATGCCAAAATGGTTTGAAGCTGTTTTTAACACACCTAGTCACCATAGAGTACATCATGCTACAAATCCTCAGTATTTAGACAGAAATCATGCAGGTATTTTTATTATTTGGGATAAGCTTTTTGACTCTTTTGAGCCAGAAGTTGAAAAACCAATATATGGTTTGGTTACAAATATAGGAACTCACAACCCTTTTAAAGTTGCATTTACTGAGTGGTATAGAATGCTTAAAGATTTTTTTACTTCAAAAACATCAATAATAAACAAATTTAAATATTTAATAAAACCTCCAGGATGGAAACATGATGGAACAAGTATCCTCTCCTCTGATCTAAGAAAAGAGTGGCAAGAAAAACAACAATAAGCTTAATTACCTTAAAAGTGTAACAGAAAAATGATATAAAATTCCGTTTTCACTTTTAAGGTAATTATAAACTTTAGCATATTAAAAAACTCCTTCTAATTCGTTGTAAACTATTTCGCCTTTTACAATGTTTAAACCCTTAGACAAACTTTTATCTGTTTCACATGCTTTTTCCCACCCTAAATTAGCTAGTTTTAAAATATAATTTAATGTAACATTTGTTAGTGCAATTGTAGAAGTATATGGAACAGCTCCTGGCATATTAGCCACACAATAATGCACAACATCGTCTATTATATAGGTAGGATCTTCGTGTGTCGTTGCTTTTGTGGTTTCAAAACAACCACCTTGATCCACTGCAACATCTACTAAAACAGTTCCTGGTCTCATTTCTTTTAACATATCTCTGGTAATTAATTTAGGAGCTTTTCCTCCTTTCACCAATACACCACCAATAATTAAATCGTGTGTTTTTATAAGCTGCCTTATACTATATTCGCTTGAAAAAGCGGTAATAACATGATTTGGTAATACGTCATTTACATACCGTAAACGCTTCATGTTAATATCCATGATGGTAACGTGGGCTCCTAAACCCGCAGCCATTTTCGCAGCTTGAACGCCAACAACACCTGCGCCTAAGATCAATACTTTTCCTGGCGCAACTCCCGGTACACCTCCTAATAAAATTCCACGTCCTTTTATAGGTTTTTCTAGATACTTTGCTCCTTGCTGTACAGACATTCTTCCAGCAACTTCAGACATTGGTGTTAATAAAGGTAAAGTTCCATCTTCGTCTTCAACAGTTTCATAAGCAATACAAATTGATTTACTTTTAATCATTGCTTTTGTAAGTGGCTCACTTGATGCAAAATGAAAATACGTAAATACGATCTGATTTTCCTTTATAAGGAGATATTCTGAAGCAATAGGTTCTTTTACCTTAATAATCATCTCACTTTTACTGTAAACTTCTTCTATGCTTAATAAAATTGTTGCACCTACTTCTTGATAATCTTTATCAAAAAAACCACTTCCTTCTCCTGCGGTACTTTGTATAAAAACAGTATGCTTTTTTTTAGTCAATTCAAAAACCCCTGCTGGAGTCATACCTACTCTACTTTCGTTGTTTTTAATTTCTTTAGGAATTCCAATTTTCATTTTTCTTCAATTAATTATTAAGGAAGTAAATTTATGTGGTTTTTTTTATCTTATTGATATAAAAAAAAGGCGTTTATAATTTTTATGAATCCCATAATATTTTAATAAAAATAAAATATTATTCTTAAGATAGAACATCCATTTTATCTAATTAATAAAAGTCAACTTTTTACAGTTGACTTTTATTAATTGGTTTAGAAATTAAGATTTAATTAGTCAAAATCTAAACGAATTCCCATAGAAATATTTCTAGTTTCTGTGTCTTTAAATAAAGGGTTCAAATCATACTTTACATAAAAACTTGTAGATTTATATCCTAAATATGCACTTAATCCATAATTAACAGTATTCATATTAAAGTTATCAAACTGAATTTCTTCTACATCCACTCCATTTACATCATTATATTCTAAATATTGTCTTGTTCCTAATTTAAAACCTACAAAACCACCAATTCCAAGACGAATCGCATTATTTGTTCTGTCTTTTACGCGTCCATCCTTATATGTTTTATTTTTTGATAAATCCCATTCTAAATGCATAGGAAAGTTCATTTGCACATGTCTTAATCTACTTTCTGATAATTGATTTCCATAAGTCTGAATTTCTGTATCATCTCCGTTTTTAACATGAATTCTATTCTCTTTTAATCTTAAATTATTCCAAAGAAAAGAAACCCCATATTTAAAATAAAATTGAGAAGGTTTTTTTGTGAATCGTGTTTTCCATGTCCAACCTACTTCATAGAAATGAGATTGCCAAAACTTATATTCGGAATCATTTAAAGATGATATTTTATCATTATTTAAAACATTATTAATCCCCATTGCAAAAACAAATTGCGATGTTGTACTTCTTTGTTTCTTGCTCTTATTCTTCCATCTATGATTTCTTCTTTCATTTTTCCCCTCTAAATCTCCTTCAGAAATATTTAATTTAAAGATTTTATTACCAATTGAAAATACATTGTCTTCATCTTCATTTGTAATAAATTCTTCTGAACTTGCGATTTTTCCGTTCGTTTTATCTTGCACTAGTAATTGCAACAAACGTTCTTGTTCGCCTACTAATTTCTCAATTCTTCTTGCATGATAACGAGCAACTTCTTGCTTTAAAGTTACTGATGTTTCTTTGGTGATTTCTCCTTTTTCAAGCTTTTTATCAATGTCAATTATTTTTATTTTTAAAGAGTCTTTTTGCTGATTGGTAATATTTTCTATTCTTTTTGATATTTTAATCACTTCTTTCTCAAATGTTTTTTCTTGAGATTGTGCCATAGTTGCACTAAGCAACACTAAAATTAGTAGTATTTTATTCATTTTATTCATTTTAAAATTTTGTGCCTTATTTTTAACTTGGTCTTTTGATAACTTCGTAACTAGCTTTAATTAAAACGTCTTTAGATCTAACTAGAAACCTGTTTATCAATTATTTAATCATTTCTACTTGCAATCACCATAGCAAAATCTGACACCTTTCTTTTTAATGATTTCATAAAATTATTTTGAAAATCATCTTCATCTATAGTGCGTTCTACTTCTGCCAAAATAGTTTCTGGATTTACTTTAATATTCGATTTTTCGAGCTCACTTTTAATCGTTCTTAAAATATCTTCTCTATCTAAACTATGTCTTGCATAATAGGTATTTACATCTTCTTTATTGTGAGTAACAGCGTACAATAAATCAATACTATTTATTTTAATTCTGCTGTTTGGGTTTTGCTGTAAGGCTTCTTTTTTTACTTCGGATAATTTCTTTTCTAATACGTTATTATCCACATTTTCTTTTATAATTTGTACTTCATTTTTAGCAATAATTATCCTGCTTTCCTTTGGATAAGATTTCGGACTCTTCACAACAACATTTGTGTTTTTAAGAGTACTTTTTGTTTCCCTCTCATCTACTTCATTAACATTTACAAGCGCTTTTTCAATAGGAATTTCATTAATAAACTTGTCTATTTTGGTATCAATTACATTTGTATCAATAGGATTCACAACTATAATTTCTTTCATTGGCTTGTCTCCTATCGGATTATCAGAAAAAAGTTGAAACCCGATTGAAACCAATAACAAAATACTAGCTGCTGCACCTATATAAAAAAACCAACCTTTTTTCTTTTTCTGGGGCTGTTGGTCTAATTGCGAAGACAAACGTTCCCAAGCAGAAGCTGAAGGCTCAAAAGTTCTATTTGCGAACTTTTCTTTTATATTTTTATCTATATTATTTGTTCCCATTAATCGTTTTATTCATTTTGTAATAATTCTCTTGCAATAATTTACGTGCTTTAAATAATTGCGATTTTGATGTACTTTCAGAAATGTCTAATTGTGCTGCAATTTCTGAATGTTTATAACCTTCTATGGCGAATAAATTAAACACCATTTTATAACCATTTGGTAATTTGTCTATCAGTTTTTGAATATCTTCTAGAGAGGTGTTTTCTAAACTTTCTGTAGCTGCATCATTAAAAACATACTCCTCATCAGATAGATCTACCAAGTTCTTTTTACGGAGATAAGAAAGACAGGTGTTCACCATAATTCTTCGAATCCAACCTTCAAAACTACCTTCGTTTTTAAACTTCTGTAAGTTGGTAAAAACTTTTAAAAACCCCTGTAACATTAAATCTTCTGCGTGATGTAAATCTTTTACATATTGCCTGCAAACTCCCAACATTTTAGGAGAATGTTGTGCAAACAATTGTTCTTGCGCTTCCCTGTTG
>JBNMNZ010000131.1:0-5197 GCA_051276605.1 Polaribacter sp.
GTTGCAACTTCTGTGTTATAAGTACCTGTTTCTGGTAAGAAATCTATTAATGAAGTTGTATTTGATTTATTTTGGTATGTATTTTTATTGAATAAACTTTGGGCTTGTTTTATATTTGATACGTTTCCTTCTTTTTCTCTCTTAAAATTTCTTTTAGCTATTAAGCTTGCTAAATCACCATTACTTTCTAAACCACCTTCATTACCAGAACTAACATCATTGGTTGAAGCAGGTACAGGAATTGTAGCTTCAAAAGAATCAGTAGCAATCGCTCCAACGGTAGCATATAATCTACCATCTATAGACCCGCCTGCTCCCAATGAAACTGCTCCAGGATAAGCTATTGCTGTACCAATCATTGTCGTATTTGCACCTAAACCCACTGCACCAACGGCAATCCAAAATACATTATCAGACGAGGCACCATTAGCTAAAAGAACGGTAGCACCAGCAACTGAATTAAGTGCTCCTGTAATTTTAAAAATAAACATCGCATCAGGATCTCCTTGAGCATCTAAAGTTAATTCTCCTGTAATTGAAACAGCAGCTGCAATGGAATAAATTCCAGGAAAAATAGTCTCTCCTCCTACACTTCCAAAAACACCACTATGATCTGTTATTGTCGCGGTTAAACCTTGAAGCTGAACACATGCCGCTGCTAAATCTAAAGATGCTTGTGCAGTAACTGTATTAGCGTTTTCTATAACACCGTTTAAAACTGAAGGTGTTCCAAAACCAGCTATTGCTCCTGCATCAGAACCAACATTACCAGTTACTGTAGAAACTCCAGTATTTGCTACTGCACCAGTTCCCGTAAATATTATAAAGTCAGCGACTGAACCAAAATCTATATCTATAAATTGAGAATTACTAAAATCGTATAAATCTAGTTCATTTTTGAATTCAGTTTCTTCTATTAAGAATGTATCAAAAACAGATGTAGTAGGCTCTATTTTACTATCTATATCGTAATCATAAGAAGTGTTAGCTATTACTAAATAGTTTTCTAGTAAAGAATTACTAATTATTTCTGCTGTTTCTACTTCACTAAAGATGCTTAAATTTTCGGTCTCATTTGAAGTTAAATTTCCATAAGATTGGTCTGCTTGAGCATTTACTGATGTAATTACCATCGTAATTAATGTAAGTAATAATTTTTTCATGATATGGTCGGGGGTTGACTATCTATAACACAAATACAAAAAGTATTCTTTGTTATAGTCTTAATAAAACGCTTAAAACAAATTTAATATAAACGAAATAACTCTTACCAAAGATACAACTTTCAATCTATAATAAATCCAAACGTTTCATTAATTCAGGTCTTTTAGATCTGCTAACAGGTATAACATCTTTTTTAATTAAAACACTGTTGTCTTCAATGTCTATGATTTTTTTTATATTAATCACATAAGAACGATGAATTTTTAAAAATAATGAATCTGGAAGCTTTTCCTCTATTTTCTTTAAAGTTGAATGTACTACATAATTTTTATCATCAGTCTTTATGTGTATATAATCTCCTTTTGCTTCCACTAAATAAATACTAGATAAATCAATTTTTATTAATCGTCTATCTATATTTACATAAAAGTCATTTGCATTATCTACTTTATTATTCTTTTTAGCCAGTAGCTCATTTTTTTGGTTCTGAGCTTTTTGTGTTGCCTTTTTAAAGCGAGATAATTCTAGTGGTTTTAGCAAATAGTCTACAATAAAATCATATTCAAATGCTTCTATAGCAAATTTAGGATCTGAAGTAGTTAATATAATTTTTGGCGGGTTTTTTAATGTTTTTATAAAATCTATGCCATTAAAATCCGGCATATGTATGTCTAAAAATATTAAATCTATTTGATTTTCATTTAAAAATTTAATAGCTAGCATAGCATTTGGAAACTCTTCTACAACATTTAATTCTGAAACTTGTTCACATAATGTGCGAATAATAACTCTGGCCGTTTTTTCATCATCAATAATAATACATCTCATAAAAAAAGTCTAAATATTTTTTTTTATACAGGTTTATTTAAAACTATATAAAATGAATGTTGTGACATTTAATAGCTCATAACAGCTATTATAGACTTCTAAAATACTACTTTTTTTTATAAGAAAAACTTTTTAAAAGTTTTTATTTTTTTATTGTAAAATAAAAAGTGGTTCCTTTTTCAATTTTAGATTCAAGCCATATTTCACCTTTATAAATATTTACAATTTTTTTAACCATTGACAACCCAATTCCTGATGAATTTTTTGCCTTTTCTAATGATTGAAATATTTTAAAAATATTTTCAAAGTGCTTTTTTCAAGTACCAATACCATTATCTTTAATTGAGAATTTATAGAAAGAATTATAATCTTTAAAATCAATATTTATAAATCCTTTTTCTTAGTTACTAAACTTAATTGCATTGCCAATTAAATTTTGAAATAGTTGTTGAAACCTAATTTTATCACCTTTTACGATTGGTAGTTTATTTAAAATACTTATAGAATCGTTTTTTAAATTATCACCAAAAAAACTTTTAGCAACATTATTCATATTCAATACATTACCTTCTAAATTAATTACAAGGTAAGCACCATTTATAGTCCCAAAAACTCCTTTTAATTGAGACTTTTTTTCTTCTAAAAGATCTTCTAATTTATTGTTATCTTTTTTTATTTTTTTGAGAAGTATTATAAAGTTCTAAAGAATTACTCATTAAAATTGGCTCAGCAAGTGACCTAGCATTCTTTTGACGCTCTAATGATTAAGGTATGATTGCTTTTTCTATCACTTTTTATTATAATTTATAACTCTAATATCTTAATGAAGTATAAATTCATTTAAACTCCAGTATTTTAATATGGTATTAATTTTTATTTGATAATTTTCATACTTTAAAGGTTTTAAAAGGTAACCTGCAATACCTAATTTATAATATCCTTTAATATCTTTATCATTAGTATAAGCTGTTAAAATGATTATTGGAATATGTTTTAATTTTGGATTACTCTTTACAAATAATAAAAAATCAATTACATTGGTATCTGGTATGTTTAAATCGATTAATATTATATCTATAAAACTATTTTCTAAAATAAATAAAGCTTCACTTCCATTTTTAGACAATGAAAGTTTATAGTCACTAAATTCTTTAGAAATCGCTCTCTTTAATTTAATAATTTCAATTTTATTATCTTCAATTAATAAGATTTTTAACTTTTTACACAACATAAATAACTAATTACCAATAATCCAAAAGTAAAATAATTATAAAACAAATAGACTTAGTTATATTTATATGAAACAGCTATATAGGTGAAGTACAAAAAGATATAGACAAACTAATAATTTATGTAAAGTAAAAAAAGTATTAACGTTTATAAAAAAATCAATAAATTGGGATTAATGACAACCTTTTAGACTGCTAGCTACAGATGGCAAAACAAGTCCTAAAAGAGAGACTTAAGCTATATATGTATATATAGTATAAAGTACCATTGAAAAAAATAAAAGGGGATTACTTTATGAATGTTTTTTCTAAAGTCTCTTTTGGTAAAACAATTTAAGTAAACTACTGTTTTAGTTATCAGAATAGTGCTAAAACCAAATATAAACACGCATGAACCTTTTATAAAGAATACTAATATTAACTAATAAAAAAGGTGAAATCTAATGGTGAAAAGTGTCAATTCCTTTCATTTTTAATTCTTTTACTAGACTATTTTTTAGTTTAAAATAAATTTTTTTATGTCTTTTGTAGAGATGTTTTTTAAAAAAAATATGTTAGAAAAAAAAACTGAAAAATTGTAAAAATTTCAACAATGGATAATTGCTGTTAATAATCAAATAAATAAGAACCTTTGCTTAAAAAGGCGTCAGATTTAAGTTATAGCTTAGAAAACAACATTGATAGTAACTTGAAAATTAATATCTCTAGTATGTGTTTTTTGTTAAAAAAGGTCTGTAGTTAAATTATTTAGAAAAATATTTCTATTAAAAATCCTATACTAATCATGAAAATAATTAGCCTAAATGAAATATTAATAAATTCAATATTCTGTTCATTGTAATTTTTAAAATATTGTTGTATTTTTTTCATTGGGGGAATGAATTTAAAGGTTAATTATTGCCTTAAGTAAACAATAAGGGTATAAATGTAAGGGAAAAATATTAAATAACACAATAACTTGAATTATTTTTTTAATATTTAATCAAAGATAAAGCATCAAAATTTACAATTTTAATAAATCCAATGTTTTTTTACGTTGTATTTTTTTTGTTTCAGTTTCCACAAACTGCTCTAAAAAATAAACTTCTTTTGGAGTTTCAAATTTTAAAAAATCCAAGTTTTTATAATTAATTAGTTGTTTTTTGCCCTCAATGATTAAGACTAATTTTTCGCCCAATTTTTCATCAGGAATTCCTGCTACAAAAAAACGATTCGTAATTATATTTGAGAACTTTTCCTCTATTTTTTCTGGATATAATTTAATTCCTCCAGAATTAATCACATTGTCAAAACGTCCTAACCACTCAAATTCGTTCTCAGAAATCATTTGCACAACATCATTTGTGAAAATAATTTCATCAGAAACTTTTGGAGCATCAATGACCAAACAATTTCTTTTATCGATATAAATAGTTACATCTGGTAGTGTTTGATAAAATGCTTTAATGTTAGCGTTTTCAAAAGAACATATCTCATTATCCTCATGGGACCGCATCGCCTTTATTACTTGGTATGAAGCATACTTGTTTAACTTTTTTACAGCAATATGAGTGATGGTTTCGGTCATTCCATAGGTAGCAAAAATAGCTGTAGAAACATGCTGAATTTTAAGCTTTAATTCTTTTGAGACTATTCCTCCGCCTACAATCAACTTTTTTATCGAATTAATTTTAAAAAGTGAATTTTCTAGTTGTAAAGGAACCATTGCAGAAAAATCATATCCTTTATTAACTTTTTCTAAAGGATTCGAATTTGATTCAATAACATCTAATTCCCAACCTAAAGTAATCGCTCTAATCAACATTAATTTACCAGCAATATATTTTAATGGCAAGCACAATAAAGCTGTTGTATTTTCTTGTAAATTAAAATAGTTGCCTGTAGCTTTTGCTGAGTTCACAACAAATTTTTTCTTCAATAAAATTAATTTTGGAGCACCTGTGGAACCAGAAGTTTTAACAGTTATCTTTTGATCA
>JBNMNZ010000132.1:0-5185 GCA_051276605.1 Polaribacter sp.
CATTAAAAGAAGAAGTGTTAAACCCTTTGTTAAGATTAACAGAAAAAGAATTCACTTCAATATCACTTGAATATACTTTAACTGTTGTTTTCTTTTCAGAATTTGAGAAAATAGAAAGAGCAACCTCGGGTATATTTGGTTTAGACCATTGACTCCAAGAACTTCCCCAGCGAGAAGAAGAACGAATACTTTTCACCTTAAACAAATGGGTTTCTTTATCACGTATGGTATTGAATTTCTGTAATTGAGAAATATCTGCTTTGTATATGCTTCTTCCGTGCGTACCAACAACCAACTCTTTTGCTTCTGGCTGAATTACTACATCATGAACAGCAACATTTGGTAAATTCTTCGAAAAAGCTTCCCAAGAAATTCCTTTGTTAAAAGAAACATACAAACCATTATCTGTACCTACATACAACACGTTTTCATTTGCTGGGTCTTCCTTAATTACATTTACAGAAGCTGTTGGGATAGAGCTACCAATGTTTTTCCAAGTTTCCCCATGATCATCAGACATAAAAATATAGGGTGTAAAATCATCAAAACGATACCCATTTAAACTTACATAAACGCGTTCTTTTTTGTGAGATGATGCTACGACTCTAGAAACCCATAAATCTTGTGGAAATGAATCTGAAATTTTTGTCCACGAACCTCCGCCGTTTTTAGAAATATGCACAAATCCATCATCTGAACCTGTATATAATAGTCCAAATTGAAACGGACTTTCAGCAATTGACGTTAAGGTTCCATAAGCAACATTTCCTTTTTTGCCTCCAGTTGTTAAATCATCTGAAATCGTTTCCCAATTATCTCCTTTATTTAAAGAACGATGTAACTTATTACCTCCTAAATATAAGATATCTTGATTGTGTTTTGATAAGTGAATTGGTGTTTGCCAATTAAATCGATATGGGTTTTCACCTAAAACATGTTTTGGCTGAATGTAAGTATTCTTTCCGGTTTCTCTATTAACTCTATAGTAATTACCAAATTGATACCCTGTATACACAATATTTGGATTTCTTTCATCAACCTGAACTTGCATTCCGTCTCCACCCATAATTGACTCATATGGATTTTGACCTGTATGTTTCCAGCGTTTATCAATTTTTGCATTATGATTCGCAACCCAAACTCCATTATCTTGCAAGCCACCATAGACTTTATAGTTTTTTTGATTGTCTGCATACACCGAATAAAACTGACCAACTGCTGGGTCATTTAGTTTTATCCAATTTTCACCGTCGTCATAAGATAGATTTAAACCACCATCGTTTCCGTTTAAAATATGTCCTGATTTTTTAGGGTTTACCCACAATGCCTGATGATCTGAATGCACATTTTCTTTTCCTATTGATATAAATGTTTTTCCGCCGTCTTTCGACTTTATAATTGGCACTCCTAAAACATAAATTCCATCTTGGTCTTGCAAATCAACTCTAATTTCACCAAAATAATAACCATAAGAACTGTATACGCCATCTAAAAAATTATCGTGTGTTTTTTTCCAAGACTTCCCGCCATTTGTAGTTTTAAATACTTCTGCACCTATTACTTGTGTATCGAACAGCATTGAATTCGCATCTTCTAGATATTTCGCTAAATCAATTGGTTTTACAGAACCCACGCGTACCATTTGTTTTACGTTTTCTGCCCTGTATTTCTCTTGAAATCCGTTGTTTTTTAAATATGTGTTTAGTTTCTTGTCTGATAAATCTAAAAAAACTGAAGTAGACATCGTTTTAAAATCACCTTTTGCCAACCCTTCTGAAGGTTTTTTATTGGTGTCTTTTGGTCTTCTAAACTGGCTATCGTGTAAAGCATACACCGTGTTTTCATTAAAAACAGCTAAGCCAATTCTACCAACACCGTTTCCTATTGGGAAACCACTATTATCAGCAATTTTTGTCCAAGAAGTTCCTGCATCTATACTTTTGTAGATTGCTGAATTTTTTCCGTTACCATCAAAATTCCAAGCTTTACGCTCTCTTTCCCAAGAAGCTGCATACATAATATTGAAATTTTCTGGGGCAACAGCAACATCAATAATCCCTGTATTTTTATCAATAAATAATGCTTTTATCCATGTTTTACCTCCATCCGAAGTTTTAAAAACACCTCTTTCAGTATTTGAAGAATACAAATGACCAATAACCCCAATAATAACTTCATCAGCATTATTTGGATTGATTAATATTCTACTGATATGATGAGCATCTAGCAAACCAACATTGTTCCAAGTTTTGCCTTTGTCAGAAGATTTTAAAACACCTATTCCTGCATAAGAGGAACGTGAAGAATTTTTTTCACCTGTACCAACCCAAATTGTTCCTGTTTTCCAATCTACAGCAATATCACCAACATTTTGAGTTGGAGAGTTGTCTAAGACTGGAGAAAAAGTGGTTCCATTATTATTGGTATACCATACTCCACCAGAGGCATAGCCAACGTAAAATTCTATTGTGTTATCTGGATTTACATCGACATCTGCAACACGTCCACTCATAACAGTGGGACCTATATTTGTAAAATTGATGTTTTTTACTAATGAGTTTTTTACTAATATTTTTTTATTCTTAATAGATTTCTCAATTAAAACAGCGCTTGTTGGTGACTGCTGTGCAATTAAAACCGCACAGTAGAAAAACAACGCATAATATATAATTTTCTTCATATTCTAATTATTAAATTTCATATTTTAAATAATACTTTTAAACTTTGTTTGTTTGGCTTCTACTATAAAAAATAATCTTCTATTTTTTTTTTACTAAATTAGCAATAATTAATCAATTAAATTTTTTTACAATGGACGGTTTATTATATACAATTATTATTGGAGCAGTTTGTGGTTACATAGCAGATGTTCTTATGAGTGATAATGGCTACGGTTTAATACTTAGTATTATTATTGGTGTTGCTGGTAGTTTTGTTGGTACTTGGGCTTTTGGCGAATTAGGTATTAGCGTTGGTAGTGGATGGATAAGTGATATTATAAAAGGTGCTTCTGGAGCTATCATTATTTTATTTATTCTTGGCCTTATAAGAGGAAGAGGTGGAAGAAGAAGAAGTTAATTTTTAAGATTACCAAGTACTTTTAAAAGATGCTGTTCAGCATCTTTTTTTTGGCGAATACTTTAATGAAATAATATAAAGTACATATTACAGACCCTTAACAATTAATCAATGTACATTTGCCTTTTATACAAAACAAAAAAAATTCTTAAATATTATAAATGTCATTTAAAGACTTAGGCTTATCGGATGCTTTAGTAAAAGCAGTACACGAAAAAGGATATACAGTTCCTTCCCCAATTCAACAAAAAGCAATTCCTCATATTTTAGAAGGAAAAGATATATTAGCTTCCGCACAAACAGGAACCGGGAAAACTGCAGGTTTTACCTTACCCGTTTTACAACATTTAGCAGAAACAAAACACCCAAAATACAGACCTTTACGCGCATTGGTTTTAACGCCAACAAGAGAATTGGCCGCACAAGTTCATGATAACGTTAGAGAGTACAGTAAATATGTAGACATAAGATCTACGGTCGTTTTTGGTGGTGTTAACGCAAAACCACAAATTGCAACTTTAAGAAGTGGTGTCGATATTTTGGTAGCAACACCTGGTAGATTGTTAGATTTACACGATCAAAAAGCACTTTCTTTTAAACGTATAGAAGTTTTAATTCTAGACGAAGCAGATAGAATGTTAGACATGGGGTTTGTTAGAGATATTAACAAGATCATTAGTTTTATGCCTACAAAGCGTCAAAACTTAATGTTTTCTGCCACTTTTTCTAACGATATTAAAAAATTAGCTTCTGGAATTTTAAGAAATCCTGTTTATGTAGAAACAGCTCCACAAAATTCAACAGCAAAAAAAGTAACTCACAAGGTTTATAAAGTTGATAAAAGCAAAAAAACAGAATTTACCATAAAGTTGATAAAAGATGGAAATTGGAACCAAGTTTTAATCTTTACAAGAACGAAACATGGTGCTAATAAATTAACTGAAAAACTAGTGAAAGCTGGAATTTCTGCTGCTGCAATTCACGGAAATAAAAGTCAAGGTGCTAGAACAAAAGCTCTGAAGAATTTTAAGGATAATACGATCAAAATTTTAGTTGCCACAGATATTGCAGCACGTGGTTTAGATATTCCTTTATTGCCTCACGTGGTTAATTTTGAGCTACCAAATGTACCTGAAGATTATGTACATAGAATTGGTAGAACAGGAAGAGCTGGAGCGGCTGGAGAAGCTATTTCTTTGGTGTGTAGTGAAGAAAGTGAGTACCAAAGTGAAATTGAAAAGTTACTAAAAGAAAAATTAAAATCTACAATTGTAGAAGGATTTGAACCAACAGATACGGATCCTCCAAAAAGAGCTGCTTCACAAAGTAAAGGTTCTTTTGGAAAAAAGAATAAGGGTTCATCTTCTCAAGGAAATAAGCCAAAAAGCAAACCTCACTTTAAAGGGAATAAGCCCTCTGAACCTTCTGGAAGAGGAAGAAATAGCGCACCTAAAAAGAAACGTTATTAATACCTAAAACACTTATTTAATTTTATACTTAAACCTTTTCTGTTCTTTGATAAACAGAAAAGGTTTTTTAATTATTAGCGATCTTATAACTCATTTTAACTTCGTATTAATTATTCCTACCTTTGTGTTTTAACATAAATTTTCCTGTATGAAATACGATAAAATAGACGCACAATTATTTATAAAAAACCGTAAAAATTTTGCTTCACAAATGAAGTCAAATAGTTTGGCTGTTTTTAATTCTAATGATGTTTATCCAATAAGTGCAGATAGCACAATGCCTTTTGAACAACACAGAGACATCTTCTATTTGAGTGGTGCAGATCAAGAGGAAAGTGTTTTAATATTGTTTCCTGATTGCCCAAATAAAAGCTTACGAGAAGTTTTATTTGTTACAGAAACTAATGATCATATTGCTGTTTGGGAAGGTGAAAAACTAACCAAAAAAGCAGCTTTTGAAACTTCAGGTATTAAAACCATTTATTGGTTACAAGATTTAGAAAAGGTATTGTTCGAAATGTCTTCTTATTGCGATACTTTTTATATTAATACAAACGAACATTATAGAGCAAACACAGAAACAGAAACTCGCGAAAATCGTTTTACAAAATGGTTATTAGCAAAATATCCTGCACATA
>JBNMNZ010000133.1:0-5181 GCA_051276605.1 Polaribacter sp.
AAAGAAGCCATATGGTTTCCACCTAATTTATCTGGCATTATTACATTATCTGCACCAGCAATCTTTAATTTACTGTATGAACTTTCTTTGGATGCTCTACTAATAATCGTACAATCTTTATTTAATTGTCTTGCGCTTAAAACCACAAACAAATTATCTGCATCTGAAGACAAGGCAGTAATTAAATTTTTTGCTCTTTTTATTCCCGCTTTAATTAAAATTTCGTCTGTAGTAGCATCTCCTTCTACATTTAATATTTCTTCTGTATCTAATTTTTCTATCAAGTTCTTGTTTCGTTCAATTACAACATATTCTTTTTGGTAGTTTTTAAGTTTAACAATTGCCTGTTTCCCATTTCTACCAAAACCGCAAACAATTGTATGACCTTCTAGTTTTTCGATTGTTTTTTGCACCCTTTTAAGTTTAAGTTGTTTAAATAATTGTCCGCTAATAATATATTCTGTAAAAGACGAAACTGTATAACCAAATATAGAAATACTGGTCAAAATTAAAAAAATTGTAAATATTTTTTCTTCAGGACTTAATGGATGAACTTCACCAAAACCAACTGTAGTTATTGTAATTACCGTCATATACAGGGCGTTTACAAAGGTGTCTCCAGACAGAATCATATAACCCGCAACTCCAATTGCTAAAATTGTAAAGAAAAGAAATAGTGTTTTGTATAATTTAGACTTTATAATATTCATATTTTACAAATCAAAAACCGAACTTCTTTTTGTGGAAATCATATCTTTTAAACGCAATAGAAAGGCTAATGTTAAATACAATCCAAAAGATAAACCGACGGTTACAAAAGATATATAGATAAAAAAAATACGTACATTTTTTGCACGCATACCTAGTTTATCTGCAAGTCTTGAAAAAACTCCAAAACCATGTTTTTCAAAAAAATGACGAATATCATGTGTAAAATTCATCTAATTATCTTTTAACGCAAGATACTATAATCATCTGATTTGTTACAAACATTTAAATCAAAAATGAATTGGATTGATTAACTTTGCATTTTTCCTCAAAATTCATCCTTATTGAAAGACCAAGAATACATAGAAGTTTACGGAGCAAGAGTTCATAATCTTAAAAATATTGACGTAAAAATTCCTCGTGAAAAACTAGTAGTTATAACTGGTTTAAGCGGAAGTGGGAAATCTTCTTTAGCTTTTGACACCATTTATGCTGAAGGACAAAGACGTTATATAGAAACGTTTTCTGCTTATGCACGTCAATTTTTAGGAGGACTAGAAAGACCAGATGTAGATAAAATTGATGGACTTTCTCCAGTAATTTCAATCGAACAAAAAACAACAAATAAAAGTCCACGTTCTACAGTTGGAACCATCACAGAAATTTACGATTTTTTAAGATTATTGTTTGCAAGAGCTGCAGATGCGTATTCTTACAATACAAATCAAAAAATGGTAAGCTATTCTGATGAACAAATCAGACAACTTATTTTAAAAGATTTTGCGGATAAAAAAATTGCAGTTTTAGCCCCTTTAATCAAGTCGAGGAAAGGACATTATCGTGAACTTTTTGAACAGATTTCTAAACAAGGTTTTTTACGTGTTCGAGTTGATGGAGAGATCAAAGAAATAGAAAAAGGAATGCGTTTAGACAGATATAAAATGCATGATATTGAAGTTGTCATAGATCGCCTTTTGATAAATGAATCTGCAGAAAAACGCTTAGAAGAAACAATAAAGACAGCATTGTACTCTGGTGATAATATAATGATGGTAATTGATATTAATGACAATAGTCCACGTTATTTTAGCAGAGAATTGATGTGCCCAACAACAGGTATTGCATATCCAAACCCTGAACCAAACACATTTTCTTTCAATTCGCCAAAAGGCGCATGTAATACTTGTAATGGCCTAGGAATTACAAATGAAATCAATCTTAAAAAAGTAATACCAGATGATGCTATTTCTATACAAAATGGAGGCGTTGTTCCTTTAGGGGAACAAAAAAGTAGTTGGATTTTTAAACAAATTCAGAATATTGCAGAACGTTATAAATTTAAATTAACAGACGCTATAAAAGACATTCCTAAAGAAGCACTAGAGATTATTTTAAATGGTGGAAATGAATCTTTTGAAATTGAATCTAAAACTATTGGGGTTACCAGAAACTACAGAATTGATTTTGAAGGTATTGTTGCTTTTATAACCAATCAATATAAAAATGCAGAAAGCACCTCTATAAAACGCTGGGCAAAAGGTTTTATGGATGAAGTTTCTTGCTCTAGTTGTGGCGGAAAAAGATTAAAAAAAGAAGCACTTCATTTTAAAATTACAGATAAAAACATCAGTGATTTGTCACAAATGGACATTACAGAATTGGCTTCTTGGTTTGCAACTATAGAAAAGGATTTATCTGAAAAACAACTCATAATTGCCACCGAAATATTAAAGGAAATAAGAACTAGAATTCAGTTTTTATTAGATGTTGGTTTAGATTATTTAACGCTAGACAGAACTTCTAAATCACTTTCTGGTGGAGAAGCTCAAAGAATACGTTTAGCAACTCAGATTGGCTCACAATTGGTTGGAGTACTCTATATTTTAGACGAACCAAGCATTGGTTTACATCAACGAGATAATCAGAAATTAATAGATTCTTTGCTGAAATTACGTGATATTGGCAATTCTGTTTTAGTTGTAGAACATGACAAAGACATGATTGAACATGCAGATTTTGTTTTCGATATTGGTCCTGGAGCTGGAAGACATGGAGGAGAAATTGTTAGCGAAGGTACTTTTGAAGATTTAATAAAAAACAATACCTTAACTGCTGATTATTTAACTGGTAGAAAAGTAATTGCTGTTCCTAAAAAACGTAGAGAAGGAAATGGAAAGTTCATTAAACTAAAAGGGGCAAATGGCAATAATTTAAAAAATGTTTCTGTAGCCTTTCCTTTAGGTAAAATGATTTGTGTTACAGGTGTTTCTGGAAGTGGAAAATCAACCTTGATAAACGAAACATTATATCCCATTTTAAATGCTCATATATATAGAGGAGTGAAAAAACCGATGCCTTATAAAAAAATTGAAGGCTTAGACCATGTAGATAAAGTAATTGCTATCGATCAATCCGCAATTGGCAGAACACCTAGATCAAACCCCGCAACATATACAGGGACTTTTTCTGAAGTCAGAAGTTTATTTGCAAAAACCCCAGAAGCTGCAATTCGCGGTTATAAACCTGGTCGATTTTCATTTAATGTAAAAGGTGGACGTTGTGAAACTTGCCAAGGTGGAGGTGTTAGAGTCATAGAAATGAATTTTTTACCTGATGTTCAAGTAGAATGTGAAACCTGCCAAGGAAAACGTTTTAACAGAGAAACTTTAGAAATAAGATATAAAGGAAAATCTATTTCTGATGTATTAAACATGACGATTGAAGATGCAACAAATTTCTTTGAGATGATCCCAAAAATCCATAGAAAATTAAAAACTATTAAAGATGTTGGACTAGGATATATCACTCTAGGTCAACAATCTACTACACTTTCTGGAGGGGAAGCTCAGAGAATAAAACTAGCCTCAGAATTATCTAAAAGAGACACCGGAAATACGTTTTATATTTTAGACGAACCAACAACAGGTCTTCATTTTGAAGACATTAGAGTATTAATGGAAGTACTAAATAAACTCGCTAACAAAGGAAATACAGTCCTAATTATTGAGCACAATTTAGAGGTTGTGAAATTGGCAGATTATATTATTGATGTTGGTTTAGAAGGAGGCAAAAATGGTGGTAAAATTCTATGCACTGGAACACCAGAAGAGGTTGCAAAACATAAAAAAAGTTATACTGCTCAATTTCTTAAAAAAGAACTAATTTAGCAGGCTGCTGTTTTTTATGGCACAAAATTAAAAACATACTGATTATGACAAATGACGATAGAAAAATAAAAGAAAAACTACAAACAAAAACCTGGAACGAAATTAAAACAAAAGATTCTTGGGCTATTTTTAAAATAATGGCAGAATTTGTAGAGGGATATGAAAAATTAAGTAAAATTGGACCTTGTGTGTCTATTTTTGGTTCAGCAAGAACAAAACCAGACCATCCTTATTATAAACTAGCAGAAGAAGTTGCCTTTAAGTTAACTCAGAATGGTTACGGGGTTATTACTGGTGGTGGACCCGGAATTATGGAAGCTGGTAATAAAGGAGCACATAAAGGACAAGGAACCTCGGTTGGCTTAAATATAGAATTGCCTTTTGAACAGCACGACAACCCATGGATTGATCGAGGAAAAAGTTTAGATTTCGATTACTTTTTTGTAAGAAAAGTAATGTTTGTAAAATATTCTCAGGGTTTTGTTGTGATGCCTGGTGGTTTTGGAACACTAGATGAACTTTTTGAAGCAATTACCTTAATTCAGACAAATAAAATCGGCCGTTTTCCTATTGTTTTAGTAGGAACAAAATTTTGGGGTGGTTTATTAGATTGGATAAAAAGTACGCTATTAGAAGAAGGCAACATTAGCGAAAAAGATTTAAACTTATTTAGAGTGGTAGACACTGCAGATGAAGCATTAGATCACATCAATAAATTTTACGCTAAATATCAATTAAAACCTAACTTCTAATACCTCTTTTAAAAGAAATAAGTTTCTTAATTTTAGTTTGTTCAAATTTATTATTCGGACAAACTAAAATTAAAAAAACTATTTTACATCACCCTAAGTACAGATTATAAAATAGAAAGTGAATTAAAAACGAATCCCTACAAACCCTAGAAATTTGTAAAATTATAATTTGAAAAAGTCTCTAAACATATTTATTTTTTGTTTTTTTTTATCTGTATTTGCATTTGCACAGCAAAATTCGATCGCCATAAAGTCGACTTTAGATACCGATAAAGATGAATTAGTAATTCAACAAGAAATTATTTTTCACAATACATCAGATTCAACTTTAACAAATATTTACCTCCATAATTGGGCGAATAGTTTTAAAGATAGAAAAACACCTTTATCAAAGAGGTTTATTAAAGATTACAAAAAAAACTTATATTTTTCTGCAAAAAAAGACTTAGGAAGAACTACTATAAAGAACCTTACTATAAACCATGAAATCACGAACTTTATTGAAGTTGAAAATAAAGTGGATATTTTAAAGGTTCCTCTTATAAAAACCCTAA
>JBNMNZ010000134.1:0-5176 GCA_051276605.1 Polaribacter sp.
GCTTTATAGTGCGTTGAATTTGCTTTTGAAATTCAGTTTTTAGGGTAATCTTAGGAAAGAATAAAGCAAGAAAGTATTTATCTGATACTCTATTTTGATTAAAAGCAGCATGCTTGGTATTCTTATAACTAAATCTTTTCTTATGAATTAATTTAGACGACTTATAATATTTAGGAGCACTTTCTTGTGAATAAATAGTAGAATCTGCAACTGAAATTACTAGAACTAGTAGAAAAACAAAAAGATGTTTAAGTTGCATTAAGAATCAGTTTATAGAAAGTATTATTATTTTAAATAAAACCTCTCTGTTTTCACAAAGAGGTTTTGGTTTTTATAGTGAGATCCTGAAACAAGTTCAGGATGACGTTTATTTAATCAACGCATAAGAACGTTTAACAAAGTTTGTTAACTCTTCACCATGTAAAAGGTTTTGAGATAATTTAGCCAAATCAAAAGCTTGAGAAATTAAATGTTTCTGTGCTGCTTCATCTTTATTGTTGAGGATATCAGAAACTAATGGACTATTTGTGTTTACCACTAAATTGTACATGTCAGGGAAATTACCCATTCCCATCATTCCACCACCACCACCAGATGCTTGCATTTCTTTCATTCTACGCATAAATTCTGGAAGCGTAATTAAAAACGGAGAAGCATCAGAATCCATCGCTTCTAATTGAACTGTATATGTTTTTGAGTTTACAGCAGTTTCAATTATCGGCTTTAAAGTTGCTTTTTCTTCATCAGATAATTTAGAAATTACAGCGTCGTCTTTCTTAATTAAGTTATCAATAAAATCAGAATCTACTCTTGTGAATTTTACTTTTTCAGCAGATCCTTCTAATTTCTGCATTAAGTGAGAAATAATTGGAGAATCTAAGACTACAACCTCATATCCTTTTGCAGTTGCATTCTGAATATAACTGTGCTGTGCATCTTTGTTAGAAGTATATAAAATAACGTGATTTCCTTCTTTATCAGTTTGAGAATCTTTTGTTTTTTCAATCAATTCATCAAACGTAAAATAAGACTCTGCAACTGTTGGATATAAAGCAAATTTCTTTGCTTTATCAAAGAATTTATCTTCAGACAACATTCCGTATTCAATAATTACTTTAATATCATTCCATTTTGTTTCAAAATCAGCTCTGTCTTTTTTGAATAAAGAAGCTAATTTATCACCCACTTTCTTTGTAATATAACCAGAAATTTTCTTAACAGCTCCGTCAGCTTGTAATCCAGAACGAGATACATTTAATGGAATGTCTGGTGAATCAATTACACCTTTTAACATCTGTAAAAAGTCAGGAACAATTCCTTCAACATTATCAGTTACATATACTTGATTTTGGTATAACTGAATTTTATCCTTTTGCATATCCATTGACGGACTTAACTTAGGGAAGAATAAAATACCTGTTAAGTTAAAAGGGTAATCAACATTTAAATGAATGTGAAATAAAGACTCTTCAAATTGCATTGGGTACAATTCTCTATAGAAATTATTATAATCTTCATCATTTAAATCTGCAGGCGCTTTTGTCCAAGCTGGGCTCGTGTTATTGATGATATCATCTACCTCAATTTGTTTATGAGCTTCGGTCGTTTCTTTACCTTCTTTATCGGTAGTTGTTGCTGGTGTAAAATCAGGATCGTTTACTTGTTTTGTTCCAAATTTAATTGGCACTTGATTAAAACGATTGTATTTGCTTAATAATCCTCTAATTTTATCCTCTTTTAAAAATTCTAAAGAATCTTCTGCAATGTGTAAAACGATTTCTGTTCCTCTGTCAGATTTGTCGTGTTCAACTAAAGTATATTCAGGAGAACCATCACAAGTCCAATGCGCAGCAGGTGCATCTTTAAAAGATTTTGTAATAAGGTCTACTTTTTCCGCTACCATAAAAGCAGAATAAAAACCTAATCCGAAATGACCAATTACACCCGTTTCGTTTTTATCGTCTTTATATTTTTCTAAAAACTCTTCAGCTCCAGAAAACGCAATTTGATTGATGTATTTTTCAACCTCATCTGCAGTCATTCCTAACCCTTGATCTTTAATTGTTAGTGTTTTAGCAGTTTCATCAATACTAATTTCAATTTTAGCATCACCTAATTCAGTGTTCGCTTCACCAATAGAAATTAAGTGTTTTAGCTTGGTTGTTGCATCTGTTCCGTTAGAAATTAATTCACGTAAAAAAATTTCGTGATCAGAATATAAGAATTTTTTTATCAGTGGAAAAATATTTTCTACGGATACATTAATATTTCCTTTTGCCATTTTATCTCTATTTTGTTTGATTTTATTATTTATAAATTACTACTAGTCAAAAAAAATACCAAACATTTTATTATGACAAGATGACATAAATTATTTTTACATTATTTTTTTCATTATTTTTAGACCTTAGAAATTTATTTTTTGATTCATGAAAGGTTTGGAGTACGATTACGTAATTATAGGAAGTGGTTTTGGAGGTTCTGTGAGTGCCTTGCGTTTATCAGAAAAAGGCTATAAAGTTTTAGTTATTGAAAAAGGGAAATGGTTTGGAGAAAAAGATTTTCCAAAAACAAATTGGAACTTAAAAAAGTGGATGTGGTTTCCTAAATTAGGATTTCATGGTATTTTTAAAATGACATTTCTAAACCATGTTACTGTTCTTTCTGGGGTTGGAGTAGGAGGTGGTTCTTTAACCTATGCAAACACATTACCTATACCAAAAGAAGATTTTTTTAAAACCGGTAGCTGGGCAACGCTAAACTCTTGGCAAGAAGTTTTAAGTCCTTTTTATAAAACGGCTCATAAAATGTTAGGAGCTGCAATAAACCCTAAATTGTTCGACTCTGATTTATTAATAAAAGAGATTGCAAAAGACTTAGGAAAAGAAAAAGATTTTGAAGCAGCTAAAGTTGCCGTCTTTTTTGGAGAACCAGGTAAAACGGTTAATGATCCTTACTTTGGCGGTAAAGGTCCTGATAGAAAAGGGTGTATACATTGCGGCGCTTGTATGACAGGTTGTAGATACAATGCTAAAAACACATTAGATAAAAATTACTTGTATTTAGCACAACAATTAGGCGCTAAAATAATAGCAGAAAAAGAAGTTTTTAATGTTGAAACTATTAATGATAAGAATACTTCTAAAGGATATAAAATAAGCTATAAAGCTAGTATTGGTAGAAAAAATAAAGAAAGTATAACTGCAAAAGGTGTCATTTTTTCAGGTGGTGTAATGGGCACAATTCCTTTATTATTAAAGTTAAAAGAAACTTCTTTACCAAATTTATCTAACTTTGTTGGCAAAGATATTAGAACAAATAATGAATCTTTATTGTCTGTAACATCTACAAAAGACGATGATAAAGATTACTCTAAAGGAGTCTCTATTGGTTCTATTCTACATACAGATAAGAACAGTCATCTAGAACCTGTTCGATATGCAAAAGGATCTAGTTTTTTTAAATTGATGACAATACCCACAGTAAAAGGAAAATATGGGATTTTTAGAATTTTAGGCGTTTTAGGAATCTTAATAACCAAACCTTTTTATATTTTAAAAACATTCTTCACTAAAAAATACGCAGAGAAAACGACGGTTCTTTTATTTATGCAAACCTTAGATAGTACTTTACAGATAAAGAGAGGTGCATTTACTCAAATGAAAACCATTGCAAAGAAAGGAGAAAAACCAAATGCATTTATTCCTGAAGCAATTACTTTTAGTAAAAAAGTAGGGAAAAAAATAAATGGAATTCCGTATTCAAATTTTACAGATGTTCTTTTGGGAACAACAACTACAGCCCATATTTTAGGAGGTGCTGTTATGGGTGAAGATATTAAAACTGGAGTCATAGACGAAAATTGTAATGTCTTTGGTTACAAAAATATGATGGTTTGTGATGGTTCTATAATATCTGCAAACCCGGGTGTAAACCCTTCATTATCTATTACTGCAATTTCTGAATATGCGATGAGTAAAATCCCTAATAAAGAATTAAATATCTCTTAACATTTCTGTTTTGTTCTTATTTTTCCAGGTTCCACCAGTAAAATCGGGTACTTTAATAGAAGTACTATTTTGTGCTACAGAAAGTTCAGAAAGTGGTGTAATTGCGCTCCACAAAACACTATCATATACATTGATATCCAAAGGTAAACCTTTATTTAAACATTTGATTAATCTGAAAATCATTACAAAATCCATCCCTCCATGTCCCACAGAATTATCAGAAATTTGTGTTTTTAATTGGCTCCAAAGCGGATGATTGTATTTTTTTCGGTATTCCGTATATTTTTCTTTTTCAAGCCATTTATGTCCCCACCAAGCCAATTCTTCTTCATTAATATATAATTTAGAAGGATACCCTTCGTGCACCGCTTTTGTACCTACAACAGTATTTAAACGATCATAAGGTCTGCCAGAATGCACATCAAATTGTAACATTATTGTTTTGCCTAATTTTGTTTTAATCATGGTGGTATTCATATCACCACATTTTACCTTCGAAAATTTATCAATTCCCGCACGTTTTGCAGCATCACTCAACCCTTTTTCACGCGAACTCATAGAAACCACATGATCAAAAGTATCACCTCTACCAATATCCATATATTGACTAATTGGCCCTAAACCATGGGTTGTGTAAAAATTTCCGTCTTTTTTTAAATGATGTTTTATGCGCCATTGGTCTTCATAATAGGTTTCATCTAATAAATGTTTTCTTAAATCATGAATGTAAGCGCCCTCAGCATGCGTTAGATCACCAAAAACACCTTGATTTATCATGTTTAAAACCCATAACTCTTCATTATTAAAACAGCAATTTTCCATCATCATGCAATGTTTCTGGGTTCTTTCTGCAGTTTCAACCAATTTCCAACAATCTTGTAAAGTATATCCAATTGGTACTTCTGAAGCAACATGTTTTCCTTTCTCCATTCCATACAAACACATTTCTGTGTGCATTTTCCAAGGAGTCGCAATAATTAATAAATCAATATCATCTCTATCTGCGATTTTTTTCCATGCATCAGGATTACCAAAATATGCATCCGCAGTTGTGTTATGTGTTTTTTTGAGATGTGCATTTAATTTATCGGTTTTCTCTTTTTTTAAATCAGCAATCGCAACAATCGTAGCGTTGTTATTTTTTACTAACCAATCAAACATCTGAA
>JBNMNZ010000135.1:0-5129 GCA_051276605.1 Polaribacter sp.
CACTATTGATATCTTGGTGAATAATGGAGGTATTAGTCAGAGGTCGTTTGTAAAAGATACTCAGATTGCTGTTGATAAAAGAATTATGGATATTAATTATTTAGGAACTATTGCCTTATCAAAAGCAATTTTACCACATTTTATTAAAAATAAAAAGGGTCATTTTGTAGTAACGACAAGTATCGTTGGAAAAATAGGAACTCCTTTACGTTCTAGCTATGCAGCAAGTAAACATGCTTTACATGGGTTTTTCGATAGTTTACGAGCAGAACACCATCAAGATAATATTTCGGTAACTTTAGTTTGTCCTGGTTTCGTAAATACAAATGTTTCTAAAAATGCATTAACAGGAAACGGAATTCCGCAACAAAAAATGGATGCTGCTACAGCAAATGGAATTGACCCAATATATTTTGCAAAATTGATGGCAAAAGCCATAAAAAATAAAAAGGAAGAAGTTTATATTGCTGGTGCAAAAGAAAAATTAGCAGTGTATGCGAAACGTTTCTATCCGAAGTTCTTATCAATAATGATAAGAAAACTGAGTGTTACCTAATCTTCAAAATATTCTAACGCTTCAAAATAAGAGACCACAGCTTCTTTCATTAAAACAGTTTGTTCACCGGCCTTTAAATTTGGCAACTCAGTAAGTGTTTTGTAGTGTGGCCAGGCCTCATCATCATAAAAATCGAATTCATAATACCCGTATGGTTCTAACAATTTGCAAATAGCAATGTGCATAAGGTTCATTTTTTCGTCTTTTTTAAAAGCTCTATGACCTTGCCCTAATTCTTGTACACCAATTAGATACAGTATTCCATCTAAGTTTAATTCATCTCCTTCAGAAAAATCATTGGTTAGCTTCTCTACTAAAAAATTCCACTTTTCTTTTAAATTACTCATTTTAGTCATAAAACACATTTAAGGGGCAAAGATACAATGCACATTTTTAAATTGTAAAAAAAAGATGTAGGTTTGAAGAAATTATTTTAGATGAATATTTTTGATATTATTATTGCTGTTTTGCTAATTTTTGCTTTCGTAAGAGGAATTATGAAAGGACTTTTTGCTGAGGTTGCTTCTTTAGTAGGAATTATTGCAGGTGTTTATATAGCAATACATTACGCGCATTTCTTAGAGTTTTATTTAGCAAAATCTACTAGTATAAATTGGTCTGACCAAACGAACGGCATCGTTGCTTTTGCGATTACTTTTTTTGTTGTCGTTATATTGGTGATTTTTATCGGAAAAATTTTAACCAAGATTGCAGATGTAGCTGCTTTAGGAATGTTGAATAAAATCTTAGGAGGCATTTTCGGAGTCTTAAAAATAGCTTTAATTTTAAGTGTAATTTTTACTTTTTTTGGAAGAGTAAACAATACAATCCCATTTATAAAACAAGAAACTTTAGATGAATCTTTACTTTATAGTCCTGTAAAACAGATTGCTCCTGCTTTATTTCCATCGATCATTAAAGGAAATAAAGAAGGTGAAAAACAGATATAGCAACCTAAATATTTAAACTAGTTTATAGTAGCTTAACTTTTCCGCTACTAATGTGGTAAACACCACCAATTATCTTAATTTCTCCGGCTTCTTCCATTTCTTTTAGAATAGGACTTTTTTCCCTAATTCTTTGTATTGTTAACTGAATATTATTTTCAGTAGTTTTGATTATAAACTCATTATTAGAAGAATCGTGTTTTCCTTTTACTTGTGTTTCAGATAACTTAACTGCGGGCTGAATATTCTCTAGTAAAGAAATAATTTTTTCTAGTTTAATATGATCACAAGCAGCTTTAATCGCACCAAAACTTTCGTGTCCTAAAACAAAAACCAATTTACTTCCTGCAACTTTACAAGAATATTCGATGCTTCCTAAAATGTCAGTATTTTCAAAATTCCCAGCAACTCGAGCGACAAAAACATCTCCGATTGGTTGATCAAAAATTAATTCTACAGGAACTCTAGAGTCTATAAACGAAAGCATGATTGCTGTTGGTTCCTAACTATTGATTTTTTGAGAAATTAACGTTTTATGGTCTATAGTATGTATTTCTTTTCTTAAAAAACGAGGATTACTTTGAATAAAATTTTGTAAGAACTTATAGGTGTTAACAGTTCTTGTACTTCCTTTGTTATTGCTTTATTTTTAGGTGGTATAATAAAGTGTTTTTTTAAGGTTAATTTGTATCTTTTATATTTTGTTTAATCCAACTTGTACATTCATCAAAAGATTTAAAAATGTGTTCTTTTGGAATAAAATCTGGGATGATATCAATACGTTCCATCATGTATCTAGGTTGTTTTAATAGATTTACAAATAAAACGTCAACATTTTTAGTTTTTAAATCTTGCAACATATCTTCCATCGCATATAACCCAGACTGATCCATATATTGCATCCTACCTAAACGCATAATAACCAATTTTGCCGTGCCTGGTATTTGTAAATATAATTGTTGAAAATCACTGGTAGAACCAAAAAATAAAGGGCCTTTAATATGTTTGATAAAAACCGATTCTTTAAAGGTTAATGGGAAACCTTCTTCATCTGTCCAAGCTTCTTCTTTTAACGTTTTAACATCTGATCCTTCTGCGGTTAAATCACCAATTTTTTTCATAAACATTAAAGATGCAATTACTAAGCCAATACCAACAGCATAAACTAAATTCCAGAAAGTAGATAGCAGCAAGACAACAATCATAATTAATACTTCAGAACTTAATTTAAATGGACCAAATTTAATATCTCTTGGTAAACTAGGTATTGCTTTTAAACCCTTATAATCCATAACTCCAATACCAACGGTTATTAAAATTCCTGCTAAAACAGCAGCAGGAATTTTAGAAGCGACAGGGCCTAAACCAAGCATTATAATTAATAACATAACACCAGCAATCATACCAGAAAGTTTTGTTTTTCCTCCAGCATTAATGTTTACAACAGTTCTAATAGTTGCTCCTGCTCCAGGGATACCTCCAAACAAAGCAGCAATAGTATTTCCGATTCCCTGACCTACTAATTCTTTGTTAGGTTTGTGTTTTGTTTTGGTCATATTATCTGCAACAACACTTGTTAAAAGAGAATCTATAGCTCCTAAAAGAGCTAATGTTAATGCTGTAAAAATATAGGGTGTGATACTAGCCAAACTAAAGCCTGTAAAAATCTCCCAATTAGGAATGGGTATTCCACTTGGTATTTCTTGAATGGTTCTATAATCTAAACTAAAGCCAACAGCAATACTAGACATTACAATTAATGCGACGAGTGTGCTTGGTACTTTTGTAGTAATCCGTTTAAAACCATATATTATAATTATGGTTCCTAAAGCTAATAATAATTCTAACCAATTAATGTTTAGTATTGCTTTAGGAAGCGCTTTAATGGCGCCTAAGGCACCAGCGGTTTCTTTTGCAGCTAAGGTTTGTGATTCTTTTAGAATATCTTCAGGCGTAATTTTTGCAGCTCTTGTAATCGTTTCTTCAAAATTTTCTAAAACTAAAATCTTTTCACCAGCTTCTTCTCTTAAAATATTTTGTAAAATTACTTCTTGGGCCTCTGCTTTAAATGTGCTTACAAATTCTACGTCTTCTTTTGGATAATATCCAACAGAAGGTAATATTTGAGTCAATAAAATAATAAGTCCAATTGCGGTCATAAAACCCGAAACTACCGGATATGGAATATATCTAATATATTTTCCTAGGCCAATAACCCCCAATACAATTTGAAACAATCCAGCTAAAAGAAAAACAGTTAAAATAGCAGGTAAGGCTTTTGTAACATCGCCATCATTTGCAGCTACAATACCAGCAATTACAATCATACTTACCGCTGTCATTGGTGCAGTAGGTCCAGAAATTTGTGTGCTTGTTCCACCAAAAAGTGCGGCAAAGAAACTAATAAATATGGCGCCATATAAACCAGCACTTGGTCCTAAACCAGAAGAAACACCAAAAGCTAAGGCTAAAGGTAATGCAACAATACCAGCAGTAATACCTCCAAAAGCATCACCTTTTATGTTTGAAAAAATGTTTTTCATATTTAATATATTTTTATATATGAGGCCTCTAAGTTAATTCATATTTGTTCGAAAAAAAAGGCAATACTAAAAAGTATTGCCTATTAATTTTAACCTCTTTTAATTAGAGGTTTACAAATGTTATTATATTTAATTGGTCTTTACTTGATCTTTCAAAGAACTGATTCATATAACCTACCTCAATCCTTATGGCTGTATTTATATTATATCCAATACCACCATAAAGCCTATTTCTGTCAAAAACAGAAGTTTTTGTGTTTAAAAATATTTCATTGTAAGCTGACAAATAATACTTGTTATTTTGCATAATATTTATAGGAATATTTAGAGATAAAAAATATCTAAAACGCATCTTAAAATCAGATTCCACAAAACGTTGCTCAAATCGATAACGATGACCTAACTTAACTTTACCAAAAGTTTGACTAGCGGTAAATTGTTGAAAAATACGATGTTCGTTTATAGTTGCTTTATTGTCAGAATTAGAGATGTAATTTTCTGATAAAATATAACCATATCCCAAAAGCACATTGTTTTTCTTGTCATTAAAGGTGTATCCTAAACCAGTTCTTATCAATAATTGTTCTAAATCACCAATTGTATTGTAGTTTCTGTATTGTACTTCGTTATGAATGTTCCATTTGGAATTTAATTTATTATTTCCAATATAAATAAGCCAATTTCCAAAATCACTGTTTTGGCTCAAAGCAATATAAGGCAGTAAAAGTATTGCTACTAGCACTGTCTTTTTAATTATACTTTCTTTCAAAACTTAAACTTTTTCAATAAAGTTTACAGTACCTGTATTTACATCGTACATGGCACCTACAATTTTAATTTCACCATTTTTTTCCATCTCAGTAAGTATTGGAGATTCATTATGAATTCGTTCAATGGTTAAAAGAACGTTTTTTTCGGAAACAGTATCTACAAATTCTAAATTTTTTGAATTTCTTAAACTGATATCTTTAGGTTCTGTAACAGCGTTTACAGCAGGTGTAATTTTTTCAAGTAACTTGGTTAAATTACCCATTTTAGCATTGTCGCAAGCGCCTTTTACAGCTCCACAACTTGTATGTCCTA
>JBNMNZ010000136.1:0-5116 GCA_051276605.1 Polaribacter sp.
TCCACTAATAAAGACTCAATTAAAATAGTGTCAGAAAAAGCGAACAACTCAAAATTAGTTTCCTCTAAAACATTTGTTTTATTAGAACTTTGTAACCAAACTGTTAAACATAAAATAAAGACTAAAGATGCTGCTGCCATATATTTAAATTGAGGTCGCATCCAAAAAACCAGTTGCTTTTTAGTTTTTTTAGGTACATCAAGTATAATATCTTCTTTTATCTTGTTTAAAATTGAGCTTTTTGATTTTGCAAAATATCCTTCCGGTATCTCTGTTCCTAAATATTTTTTGTGATGTTTAAAAATATCACCTTTAAAACCTTCCTCTAGAAAGTTTTGTTTGTTGTTATTTTCTGTTGATTTTTCCATAATATATAAGTTAGACCCTACTTGTTGTAAATAGTTTGGATTTATAAAAATATTTTTTCTTCAATAATTTTTACTGTTGTGTAATACGTCGATTTTAAGGTGCTTTCTGAAACTTCTAAAATTTCGGATATCTTTCTAAAACTTAAGTCATCAAAATATTTCATCTGAAAAACTCGTTGTTGTTTTTCGGTAAAACTGGCAATAATATTAGTAAGCTTTTTCTGAATTTCATCTCCATCAAAATATTCATCTTCAAATAAAACTTCTAGATGAGATTCAGAAACCGCATCAATATCTTCATACCTTTTTTTATTATTATTCTCTAAGAAACGTATGGATTCATTGTATGCAATTCGATACATCCATGTATGTAAACTACTTTTACCTTCAAATTTTTTAATATTTTTATAGATTCTAATAAATGTATTTTGCAAAACATCATCAGCATTCTCGTGGGTTGAAACGATCTTTCTAATGTGCCAATACAAACGTTCTTGATAGGCATCAAGCAACTCACTAAAAGCAGTGTCTTTTAGTGCAGGGTTTTGTAGTTTTTTTACAAGATCAGCGTCCTTACTCAAATATTTATATGTTCGTTTGTATTCTTTTGACCCAAGATAAATTAAATAGTTTGATGAATTTATAAAAATAAAAATATTTATAATAATTCTATAAATTTTACAAATAGGTTTATCAATTTTAATTGCGATGTATATTTGACGATTGCAACAATCATTTGTACTTTTATCATTCGAATTAGATAAATTTAATTTTTTAATTTAAAAAAATGAAAATCATTATATCCCCAGCAAAATCTCTTGATTTTGAAAGTAAAGTACCTACAAACCTATATACACAGCCTCGTTTTTTAGAACAGTCAGAAAAACTAAATAGAAAATTAAAAACAATGTCAAAAAACAAATTATCAGACTTAATGAAAATTTCTGATGATTTAGCTTCTTTGAATTATGAGCGCAATCAAACCTGGAAAACTCCTTTTTCAACTAAAAATGCAAAACAAGCTATCTATGCTTTTACCGGTGAAGTTTTTAGAGGAATCGATGTAAATTCTTTAGAAAATGAAAAACTGCCGATACTACAAGAAAGTTTACGAATTTTATCTGGCCTATATGGATTGTTAAAACCTTTGGATCTAATGCAACCATATCGCTTAGAAATGGGTACAAAGCTAAAGGTTGGCAACACTGAAAACCTATACAAATTTTGGGACGACACTGTCGCAAAAGCTTTAAATGAGGAATTAAAAGATAATGAATTATTGATAAACTTAGCAAGTTCAGAGTACTTTAAAGTGATTCCTAAAAAGGTTTTAAAAGTACCTATGATTACGCCTATTTTTAAAGATTATAAAAACGGAGAATATAAAATCGTTATGACATATGCTAAAAAAGCACGTGGGTTAATGGTCCGTTATATTATTGATCATAACGTTAAAACAATTGAAGAATTAAAAGGTTTTAATACTGACAGATACCGATTTTCTGAAGAAATGTCTAGTGAAAATGAGTTGATTTTTACTCGTTAATTTTTCATTTTGTGCATCACCCAAGTGTGTGGTGCTGTTACTGCAAATAAAATCACAAAAACAACTGTAGCAAATAACTCTATTTGAGGAACTAATTGGTATAATAGTAATAAACCAACGATACTAATTACCCAATAAATAAGGGCTTTCTTCACATAAAGGAGAAAATTATTTTTGCTTAAACTTCCTGAAATAAATTCTATTTGATGGATCATAGAAGGTATAGAATGCCAAAAGATAAAATAAATAGCAAAACCCAATATTAAAGAAGAGGTTTTAAAAACTAAAAATAGCAGCATTAAGTAGAAAATCTCTTCTAAAAACATCTTGGGTTCATTTCTTTTAGTTAAAACCAAATACAAGCTTCCTGTAAATAAAACAACACCACTTATAAGTAAGGCTATTTCTACTTGGACCATAGTAAACGTTAAACCTGTGAGTTCTTTCATAATGATATCAACCTCCGCAATGGATTGGTGAAAAATTAATGAAAAGATAAACATACCATATCCTAAAAAATATAAAGAATTAAATAATAGATTTACATTTATCTTATGACCAAAATACTCTTCTCCGAAATGATATGAGCTCAATAAAACAAAAAACAAAATGGCTATATATGGACTAAACAAATAAATTAATACACATAAAATTATAATACCTAAATAAATTATTAAGTTTTTTATTAATTTATTTTCATTTTTATCTTTGATCGATAAAATCAATAAATCATTAGCTCCATGTAAAATGCCTAAGGTGATTACCATTACATAAGCTATAAGATCCTCTACAACTTTTCCAAATTGAATACTAACCCAAAGTAGTAAAAATGTAAAAAAAACCATAAAATTTTGATAATTATACTTTTTTTCTGCCATCATGTTACAAAGTTATGATTTTTTTCGTATTTTTGTTTAGTGTTTTATATAAAACATTAAACATTTTTAATAACTTAAATTTTTATAATATTATGGATTTATCTATTAATTTTCTTTTTGTGGCTAAGATGGCCCCAGATGATTACGTTGGATTTACATTTTTTGTAGGCTGTATGGCTATGATGGCTGCGTCAGTATTTTTCTTTTTGTCAATGAATAGCGTTGACAAAAAATGGAGGACTTCTTTATTAGTATCTGGTTTAATTACTTTTATTGCAGCAGTTCACTACTTTTACATGAGAGACTATTGGGCTTCGACAGGTGATTCACCAACTTTCTTCCGTTATGTAGATTGGATTTTAACTGTGCCATTAATGTGTGTTGAATTTTATTTAATACTGAAGGTAGCCGGAGCAAAAAAATCAATGATGTGGAGATTAATCTTCTTGTCAACTATTATGCTAGTAACAGGATATTTTGGAGAAGCAGTATATACTGATAGTGCGGCTATGTGGGGATTCATCTCTGGAGCAGCATACTTTGTTATTGTTTACGATATTTGGTTTGGAACTGCAAAGAAACTAGCTGTAGAAGCTGGTGGTGCGGTATTAAAAGCACACAAAACTTTGTGTTGGTTTGTGCTAGTAGGTTGGGCAATTTATCCTTTAGGATACATGGCTGGAACTGAAGGTTGGTATACTCAATTTCTAGGTAGCTTTAACGTAGATGTTTTATATAACATTGCCGATGCAATAAATAAAATAGGATTTGGTTTAGTTGTATATACTTTAGCTGTAAATAGCTCTAATGAATAATTAAATATTGATTAGTTAAAAAAATACCCAAGAAGGATTTACATCTTTCTTGGGTATTTAATTAAAATTAGTTTTAAAATAGCTACTTTATAATAGCATATCTTATCTAGAGTGATTATTTAGACTTAAATGGTAGATATGGACTTTTTATCCAATTTACAAAACTAGTAATAATACTATAGAAGAAGTTATATATTACTAACACAACATAAAGTTTTGCTAAAACTACAGCTACACCAACATATTCCCAGATAACAGACATAAAACCGTCTAAACTCCAAGCACTACCAGCAGCCATTGTAGGATCCCAATTTGTCCAGTCTATAGCTAAAATATTTCCTATAAACTCAAGATTTAAAAGCTTAGCCAATTCAGCTGTCGCTGCCATTGGTAAACCATAAGCATAATCTATATTCGCAATCCATTCTGTTCCAAAATCTCCTGAAATATTCATAGAAGTAGCCCATGATAATGTCATCGCAAAAGCACTAAACAAGGCAACTATGGCAGCAACATGACCTAGTACTTTAATATTGGCAATTGCTAAATCTTTAAAAATGAAATCAACTATTCCACTCTTAGAAGATGCTAAGCCATCTCCAGCTGATCGTATAACCTGAGAAATAGGAAATGCCGCATAAATCCATATCAATATCGAAAGAACATTTGCTAAAATATCTAATCCCTCCCCCATACCACCAGACCATATCGGTGAAAGGATAACTACTAGTGATGTTAATAAAACCACAAGGGCTGACACTTTGTAAAATTTACCTACCCAATCTGGGATATTTCCTTCTGATTCTTGAACCCAAGAATTAAAAGTGTTTCCAGGTAATTTTGAATTGATCATTTGAGGAAGATCAAATAACATGTTTAAAAATTTTTCCATTATAAAATATTTATTGGTTAATTACTCAATATTACAAATAATTAATTGATTAACAATAAATTAACTTTTAAACAACCTTATTACCATATAAACAAAATTGAAGTTTTAAATTAGCATATCGTTATTTTATTAACATAAATAGTAGTTTAACGCTATCTCCAGAATAATGAAAGTGAAAGACTTTATGTTAATAACTTGTTAAAATTGAAAATTAGAAAAAGAAGATTTTAGCGGTTTTTTAAAACTTTTATGCCTCATTTTTAAATTTTAAGAAGATTTATGATCGCTAAAACTCAATGTTTTTAACAAATCAGCCTCCTAATAAAAAAATAAAATCAAGTAAAATTTAAAATTTTTAGATTTTTAGATTTTTCACACCTAACAATCTGCTAAACCAACATTAACAGCTAAACCACCTTCTGAAGTTTCTTTGTAGTTTTTGTGCATATCTTTTGCAGTTTCCCACATGGTGTCAATTACTTTATCTAAGGGTACTTTCACTTCTTTAGGATCAGTTTCTAAAGCCATCTCTGCAGCATTAATTGCCTTAATTGCGCCCATTGCATTTCTTTCTATACAAGGTATTTGCACCAAACCTCCAATAGGATCACACGTTA
>JBNMNZ010000137.1:0-5069 GCA_051276605.1 Polaribacter sp.
TTTCCTTCAAAATCTATTAAATCTTGATATTCTTTTACAGATAACTGTTCTTTATATTTTGCGCCTTTTCCAGATTTAAAATACTCGCCAATTGCTTTTTCTCCTGAATGCCCAAAAGGTGGATTCCCAATATCGTGTGTTACGGAAGCCGCGGCAACGATGGCACCAAAATCATTAAAAGTATACCCAAGGGTTGCTAATTTTGGATGGCGTTCTAACAAGACTTTACCAACTCTTCTTCCTAAAGTTCTGCCCACTACAGAAACTTCTAAACTGTGTGTAAGCCGCGTATGTACAAAATCGGTTTCTGATAACGGAATTACCTGTGTTTTGTCTTGTAAGCTTCTAAATGCGGAAGAAAATATAATTCTATCAAAATCCACATCAAAGCCCAAACGGGTTTCATCTTGTGCTATTCTCTCGCGTTTTTCTGTATCGCCAAAGCGTTTTAAAGAAAGGAGTTGTTCCCAGTTCATCATTACTCATTAATTTTTATCGAAAATACAAAAAAAGAGAAGCCTTTCGACCTCTCTTTTTCATCAACTTTTTATGAAAAATAATCACAACAATTATCCCTCACAATTTAAACAGTCTTTCTTTTGTTTAAATTTTTGTGCTGCATTCATACTGTGTTGGTAATACATAGATTTTACACCTAGTTTCCATGCTGTAATATATACATCGTTTACATCTTTAATTGGCATATCTGGATGTACCATAATATTTATAGATTGTCCTTGATCTATATGGGTTTGTCTATTTGCCGCTTGATACACGATTACTTTTTGATCTATTTCTGAATAGGTTTTAAACACATCTTTTTCTGCTTCTGTTAAAATATTTAAATGTTGTACAGAACCATCATTGTCTCGAATACTTTTCCAAACATCTGAAGTGCTTTGCCCTTTTTCTTCTAGTAGTTTTTCTAAAACAGGGTTTCTAATAGTCGTTTTTATCTTCGCAATATCTTTTACATAAATATTAGACCAAATTGGCTCGATACCTTGTGATACTTGTCCTAAAATAAATGCAGATGATGTCGTTGGTGCTATTGCGTTTAAAGTAGTGTTACGTCTTCCGTATCCTTTTAAAACAGCTGGTTCACCATACATTTTAGCCATTTCTTCGGATGCTTTGTATGATTTTTCTTTAATAACCTTAAAGATTTCTGTGTTTAAGTTATATGCTTCTTGACTATCAAATGGCAACATTTTAGATTGCAATAAAGAATGCCAACCCAACGCTCCTAAACCTAAAGCTCTATTGTCTTTTGCAAAATTATAGGCTTTTTCCATAAAACGAAACGTAAACTGATCGTCTCTTTTTGAAGAATCTTTAAACACTTCTAACTTGGTAATAAACTCTTGCATTACTGCATCTAAAAAGAAAGCTAGTGTTTCTACTGCATCTGTATCTTTCCACTCTTCGTAGTGAACTAAATTAATTGATGATAAACAGCAAACAAAAGACCAATCATCATTAGATGGTAACATTATTTCTGTACAAAGATTACTTGCATAAATTTCGTGATTTTTGTCTTTATAAACATCTACCGTTCCATTATTTGCATTGTCTCTAAAAAGAATATATGGGTATCCTATTTCTCCTCTTCGTTGTAATATTTTTGCCCAAATACTTCTCTTTTCTGTATCCCCATCAATCATTTCTTGCATCCATTGGTCACTAACAGTAACACCGTGCGTTAATTCTTGTATTGGGTTTCCTTCTGTACCAATTTCTAAAAACTCTTTAATATCTGGATGATCTACCGGTAAATAAGGGGAAAAACGTCCACGTCTTACAGAACCTTGACTCACTACATCCACCATTTTTTCAAACAATTGCATAATGTGAACTGAACCTGATGAAGAACCGTTGTTTTTTACATCTGCACCTCTTTGACGTAACTTACCAAAGTACCCAGAAGTACCTCCACCTAATTTAGACATCATTCCTACTTCTGATTGTGAGTATAAAATATCTCCCATATCATCTGCTACATGTGAACCAAAACAACTAATAGGCAAACCTCTTTTCTTTCCGAAATTAGACCAAACTGGTGATGCTAACGAATAATAACCCGCTGCCATGTATTTATAAAACTTATCCGAAAAGCCTTTTATTTTTAAAATACCTTCTGCGTTATCCGCTATTTCACGTATTCTTTCCTCTGGAGTTGTTTTTCCTGTTAAATATCCTGACTCTAAAAATTTACGGCTATTTTCTGTTAACCAGCTAATTTCAGGTTCTTTTGTTTTTTTAATAATTTCTTTTCTAGCAGTATTTCTTGCTTGAATTAATTTTTCGTAATCGGTAAGTTCTGATGTCTTTGTTTGGTTGGGGCTCATAATTTAAAATAAGTCGTCACTGGTTATACTTTTAGTTCGTTTGCTGTAGTTGATAGATCTTTTGACAAAGAAATCGCCGTGTTTGGTGCCTATAATTTCATCATCGAACCAATCTGTCTCAGCTAGTAATACTTGATCAACATCAAATATTTTTGCAATGCCAATACTTGCTAAAGAGTTATTAAATCTATTTTTTATAAATTCTTTAATTACTTTTTTAGGTAAAAAATCTAATTCCCCTTTTTCGAAAATCCAATCAATTATTTTGCTTTCAGAATTAAAAGCTTCTCTACAAGTTTCTTGAACCATTAAGCTATGATCTTCATCAAACCAATCTGAATTTTCTTCCTTAATAATTTTAATAAGATCGATCCCAAAATCTCCATGAATTTGCTCTTCTTTAGAGGTAGCCTCAACAACATTAGAAATTCCTTTTAACACATTTTTATGCTTGTTAAAAGCCATTATAATTAAAAACTGAGAAAATAAAGATACGTGCTCTATAAATAGCGAAAATAAAATAATAGATTCAGAAAACTCTTTATTGTCTTCACTACTAACGTTTTTTAAAGCGCCTTCTAAGTAATTAACACGCCTCATCATTACCGGGTTTTTCTTTAAGTTTTGAAACTCATTGTTTAACCCTAAAATCTCTAATAAGTGTGAGTATGCATCATGATGACGTACCTCACTTTCTGCAAATGTAGAACCAACCGCACCAATTTCTGGCTTCGGCATTTTTTTATAAATGTCTCCCCAAAAAGTTTTAACAGCCACTTCTATTTGGGAAATTGCTAACATTGTATTTTTTATAGCACTTTTCTCTACCTCAGAAAGATATGCCTTGAAATCTTGAATGTCGCTTGTATAATTAAATTCTGTATGAATCCAATAAGAGTGTCTAATAGCATCTACATACTCTGTTAAAGCGGGGTAATCATAAGGCTTTAAATTCAATCTTTTTTCAAAAATATTTCTTTTTCTACTCCGTGTTTGTTCGTCTCTATATAAAATATATGCCTTAGCAACATCATGAAAAGGACTATCCATTAACTTAAATTCTACAATGTCTTGCACCTGTTCTACTGTAGGAACATAAAGAGGTTCATTTAGTTTCCTTTCTAATAAAGTACCGTTTACAATATTAGAAATTGCAATTGCATCTCTTCGAGTACCGTTGTTAACAGAAAGCATCGCTTTTTCAATGGCCTTTATAATTTTATCTAACTCAAAAATGCTGATTTCGGAGTCTCTTTTTATGATATGTGTAATTTCCACGGTATATTATTATTATATGAATGTTAATTAGATGCTAACAAAGGTTGTTAATTTTACTTAAAAATGAAAGTCAAACTTATTCACAAAACCCTTGAAGTTTTTAACAAAATGATAAAATTTTTAATTTTCCCCATCTTTTACGATATCCTCAATTAATTGATTTACAGTTTATTAAAACTAAAAAAAATCTTAAAACCCTAATTCTATTGACTTTGTCTTAAAATTCTTTTTTAACTCATTTAATAATTGTTTTAAAAAAAAAATGTTAAGCAGTTTATATATGTATCCACTTTAAAAAATATTTTTATTTCAAAATACCTAAAAATGTTATTGTGAGACATTATAAATTGTATCTTTGGACTATTATTAACATATACATTATATTATTTTGAAAAAAGGAACAGTAAAATTCTTCAACGAATCTAAAGGATTTGGATTCGTAACAGAAGACGATTCAAATACAGAGTATTTTTTACATGTATCGGGATTAATTGACGAAGTTAGAGAAGGCGACGCAGTAGAGTTTGACCTTAAAGAAGGTAGAAAAGGTTTAAATGCAGTAGACGTTAGAGTTATCTAATAACTATTCTTTAAATTTTTTACAAAACAAAAGATCGTCTAAAATATTTTAGACGGTTTTTTTTCTATTATTTTTTCAAAACATTTAATTACTTACCACAAAGAAAATAGGCAACGTAAAATTACTCAAGGAATCTAAAGAGCTGGTAATTGAACTTAATCTAAAAATAAATGCAGTAGATACTAAAAACTCATTTAATATTATTTAGATTTTATTTAGATAAGAACAAGTCGTTTAAAATATTTTAAGCGTCTTTTTTTTGCCGTATTTTTGTAAAAATATTTATTTCTGATGAAAAGTAGGTTTCCTAAAATTGTACAAATTGCAATTATTTCTGTGTATTTAATTTTTTTAGCAGGTTCTATTGTTAGAATGACTGGTTCTGGGATGGGTTGTCCTGATTGGCCAAAATGTTTTGGTTATTACATTCCGCCAACTTCTGAAGAACAAATTACTTGGAAACCAAATAGTGAGTTTAAAAAAGGTTTTATAATTATTAAAGACGAAGTTTTATTTGTTGCTGAAAACGATATCAAAACAGTATCAGAATTTAACAAAAACAATTGGGCAAACTACACAAAACACGATTATGCCAAGTTCAATAAATTTCATACCTGGACAGAATACATTAACCGATTAGCGACTGTTTTATCTGGTTTTGTGTTCTTATTCCTAATTTATGGAGCCGCTAAGTTCTGGAAAACAAAAAAAACAATTCCTTTATTAGCTTTTGCTGCCTTCTTTTTAATGCTTGTAGAAGCTGCCTTAGGAAAAATGGTTGTAGATACAAATTTAAAACCAGGAATGATCACCATACACATGGTTATTGGCTTAATTATTATTGCGCTTCTACTACAGTTAAG
>JBNMNZ010000138.1:0-5065 GCA_051276605.1 Polaribacter sp.
AAAGTATCAAGATTTAAAAAATTTTAAAGTTACAGAGGGTTTTCGAGGTAAATCAAAAGTTGTAGTACAACTTTGGTGGATTATTGAAAGCACTTTATTTGCACTTTCACCACAATTTTTTTATGGATGGAGAAGGTTTTTATTAAGGTTGTTTGGCGCAAAAATAGGTAAAGGTGTTTTAATAAGGTCATCTGCTAAATTTACATATCCTTGGAAAGTTTCTATCGGCGATTATAGTTGGATTGGTGAAGAAACTATTTTATATAGCTTAGACGAAATTATTATCGGTAAAAATGTCGCAGTAGCTCATGGTGTTTATTTTAATACAGGGCTGCATGATTACAAAACAGAAGAATTTACTATTCTATCAAAAAAAATAGTTTTGGAAGATGAGTGTTGGATTACGAATGATGTTTATATTGCACCAGGAGTTTTTATAGGGAAAGGAGTTGTTGTTGGAGCAAGAAGTAGTGTTTATAAAAATATGCCAGAAGGTTGGGTTTGTTATGGAAACCCTGCAAAACCACTAAAGAAAAGAATTGACTAAAAAAATTACTATTATAGGAATTAATTATTATCCAGAAGATACAGCCATTGGTTTATATACTTCTCAACTTGCTGAATATCTTAATGAAAATAATATTGATGTTACGGTTATTACAGGGTTTCCATATTACCCAGCTTGGAGGATAAATGATGAGTATAGATCTAAAAAGACTTTTTACAGTGAATATGTAAATGGAATTAAAGTTCTAAGGTACAAACAGTATGTTCCAAGAAAGCCTACTTTTTTTAAAAGGATTCTGCATTTATTAGATTTTTCTTTAGGTATTTTTATTAATGTTTTAAAAATAAAAAAAACAGATGTTGTTCTTTGTATCGTTCCTTTTATTGGAACTGTTTTCTTAGGGAAAATTTTAGCAAAAACAAAAAAAGCTAAACTTTGGGTTCATATACAAGATTTTGAATTTGATGCAGTTTCAGATTCAAACTTAGTAGAAAATAAAACGAATAAAAGCATTATTTTTAGAGGATTGTTCTGGGTAGAAAAAGAATTGCTGAAATCAGCCGATTTATTAAGCACCATAAGCTCTTTAATGATTTCCAAACTTCAAAAAAAAATTAAATCTGAAGAGAAAAATAAAAAACTACTTCCTAATTGGGTAGATTCAAATTTTATAAAACCTCAAAATTATAAAACACATAAATATTTAGCATCATCAAAATTTAAAATATTATATTCAGGAAATATAGGAGAAAAACAAGATTGGGAATTTTTTATAAAATTTGTAAAAGAATTAGAATGTTTAGCAGATATAGAAATAATAGTTGTTGGCAATGGAAGTAAAAGAATTTGGTTAGAGGAAAAGTTATTAGATTTAGACAATATATTTTTCTGCAATCCCGTTAAATATTCAGAACTTTCAAATTTATTATGTAGTGCAGATTTACATATTTTATTTCAAAAAATGGAGGTTATAGATACTGTAATGCCATCAAAGATTTTAGCCATGATGTCTAGCAGAAGGCCATCATTAATTACTGGAAATTTAAAATCTGAAGTTTATTCAATTATTAATCAATCAAAAAGTGGTAAATATTTTGAAACTAAAGATATTAATGAAGTTTTGGAATTTGTTAAAAAATTGAAACTTGATATGCCTTTACAAAAAGAGTATGGAGAAAATGCCAGAAAATTTGTTTCTAAAAATTTTTCGAAAACAACTATTTTAAACCAATTTATAGATACATTTAACAAGTTAACAGAATAGTGAAATCAAAAATCAAAAAATATTCCAATTTAATTAGACCATTAATAATCTTATTTGATGTACTAATTATAAATGCTATTATCTACTTTTTTTCAGATAAAGAACATTTGAATATTCAATTTGTCTCATATATTTCTCTTTTTTGGCTATTAATAGCTTATTACACAAAATTTTATAATGTTTATAGATATACTCATGTTCTAAGGTTAATAACCTTACTAATCTCACAATTTTTTGTCTTTCTACTTGCTTTTTTTGCCTATTTTACGATTTTTGAAGAAGGAGAAATTGTAAGTAAGCAATCTAATGTTGTATTCTGGTTTACTGCAATAATTATTTTTTTTAAATTTATTTTCTTTTTTCTTTTAAAAAAATATAGATTAATTGGAAAAAACTATAGAAATGTAGTTGTTTTCGGTGATAGTAAGTCTGCTCAAAACGTTGCAGCATTATTTAATAAAAGACAAGATTTAGGATATAGATTTCTTGGCTTTTTTTCAGATAAACACAGTAAATCTAAAAAACATTTAGGAACTATTAGAGAGGGTTTATTATACGCAAAAAAAGAAAGCATTGATGAAATTTATTGTGAAATTAACTGCGTTACAAGGCTTAAGTTAAAAGAGATTAGAAGTTTTTGCAATAAAAGTAAGATAGAATTTAGTTTAATTCCAGAAAATAAAGCAATTTATAGTAAAGATTTTATTCTAGAACATTATGGAACGCTTCCTATTTTAAAACCGAAACAATTACCTTTTGAAAGAATAGAAACTCATATAATGAAAAGAGTTTTTGACGTGTTTTTTTCATTAATTGTTTGTTTGTTTTTACTGTCTTGGTTACTACCAATTTTATGGATTATTGTAAAAATAAATTCAAAAGGCAAGTTTTTCTTTAAGCAAAAAAGAGATGGTATAAACGAGAATCAGTTTTATTGCTATAAAATAAGGTCTATGGGAGAAAATGATTTAGCGGATGAAATTTCTACTATTAAAAACGATGATAGAATTACTTCTGTTGGAGTATTTTTAAGAAAAACTAGCCTAGATGAATTACCCCAGTTTTTTAATGTTTTAATTGGTGATATGAGTGTTGTTGGTCCAAGACCACACATGAATATTCAAACAGAAAAGTACTTAAACGAAATTGATAATTATTTGATACGAAATTCTGTAAAACCAGGTATAACTGGATTGGCTCAAGTATCTGGGTATAGAGGTGAAGTAAAAAAGAAGTCAGATATAGATAATAGAGTACGCCTAGATATTTTTTACATAGAAAACTGGTCTTTCTTTTTAGATCTTAAAATTATTGTGCAAACTGTATTAAAGGTATTTAAAGGGCAAGAAAAAGCGTACTAATAAAATGAATAAAAAATTAGACATATCAGCTTCTATTGTTCTTTATAAAGAAGATTTAGAAGAACTTACTAAAACGATAGAGTGCTTTTTAAATACGCCAATAACAAAAAAATTGTTTTTAATTGATAACACAGAAAATAAAGAGTTTGAAAATATATTTCATCAAAAAGATATTGAATATCTTGCTATAGGTAAGAATATTGGTTTTGGAGCAGGGCATAATATTATATTAAGTAAAATTAGTAATCTTTCAAATCATCATTTAGTGTTAAATCCTGATGTTAGTTTTAAGCCATCAGTAATCCCTAACTTAATTGCAAAATTAGAAAGACATGAGATTGTTTCAATGATTGCCCCAAAAGTATTATTTCCTAATGGAGATCATCAATACTCTTGCAGAAGATACCCTAGAGTATCAGAATTATTGATTAGAAGGTTTACTTTTTTAAAACCATTATTTAATTCAAAAATTAATAATGGAATTTATAAAGATAAGGATTTACAAGCCTCTTTTTTTGCAGATTATATAGCTGGGTGTTTCCATTTATATAATACTAAAGACCTTATAAAACTTAATGGTTTCGATGAGCGTTATTTTCTTTATATGGAAGATGTTGATATTTGTAAAAAAATAGAGCGTTTAGACAAACAGAAGTTGTATTATCCAAAAGAAGAAATTACACATGTTTTAAAACAAGGTTCTTCTAAAAACTTAAATTTATTTTTTAGACACGCTATTTCTGCTTTTAAATATTTTTTGAAGTGGGGATTCTAATTAAAAGTTAACTGCTTTAATAATTAAGGCTCAAGTAAAAATGTCTTTCTTTTGAAAGGGTGAATCCAAAGAATTTAAAATATATTTGCAGTCACAACAACACAACAACAAACATGAATGTACTTATTTTAGGGTCTGGAGGTAGAGAGCACGCTTTTACTTTAAAACTATTAGAAAGCAATAAAATCAATCAACTTTTTGTTGCTCCTGGAAACGCAGGAACACATAAAATTGCAACAAATATCAATATAAACCCTACTGATTTTCAAGCTGTAAAAAATATTGTTTTAAAAAATGATATTCAAATGGTTGTTGTTGGTCCAGAAGCGCCTTTGGTTGAAGGTATTCATGATTTCTTTTTAGCTGATACCGATTTGAAAAATATTTCTGTTATTGGGCCTAAAAAAGACGGAGCACTATTAGAAGGAAGCAAGGATTTCTCAAAACAGTTCATGCAAAAACATGGAGTTCCAACTGCAAAGTATCAATCATTTACAAAAGAAAACCTAGAAGAAGGTTTTGCCTTTTTAGAAACTTTACAGCCTCCTTTTGTTCTAAAGGCAGACGGTTTAGCAGCAGGTAAAGGAGTGTTGATTTTAAACTCTTTAGAAGAGGCTAAAATGGAACTCGAAGAAATGGTTGCCAATCAAAAGTTTGGCGAGGCTTCATCTACCGTTGTTATTGAAGAGTTTTTAAAAGGAATTGAATTGTCTGTTTTTGTTTTAACAGATGGTATAAACTATAAGATATTACCTTCAGCAAAAGATTACAAAAGAATTGGTGAAGGAGATGCTGGATTAAATACAGGTGGAATGGGAGCAATCTCACCTGTACCGTTTGCAGACGAAGATTTTTTAAATAAAGTGGAAGAATTGGTTGTGAAACCGACAATCATGGGTTTACAAAAAGACGGAATTGATTACAGAGGTTTTATTTTTATTGGATTAATGAATGATAACGGAAACCCTTCCGTAGTTGAATATAATGTAAGGATGGGTGATCCAGAAACAGAAGTTGTATTGCCGAGAATAGAATCTGATTTATTTGATTTATTTGAAGGTGTTGCCAATCAAACTTTAGAGGAAAAGTCGTTTTCAGTAACTGAAAAAACAGCAGTAACTGTGATGTTAGTTTCTGGGGGTTATCCAGAAGCATAT
>JBNMNZ010000139.1:0-5054 GCA_051276605.1 Polaribacter sp.
TTTCTAAAGTTTTAAACATCACTTCATTAATTTCATCTTCTCTTTTTCTAATGTTTTCAGTACCCATTTTTTCTTTCAACTGAATAGAAAGCGCCACTTTAATAGTCTGTAAAAAAGCAGGTGTTCCTCCATCTTCTCTTGTTTCTACATCGTCAAAATAATCGTGCTGCCCCCATGGATTTGTATAACTTACGGTGCCTCCTCCAGGGTTATCTGGCACTGTGTTTTTATATAATTTTTTATTAAAAACTAAAACGCCAGCGCTTCCCGGACCTCCTAAAAATTTATGAGGTGAAAAGAAAATAGCATCTAAATACTCCTCCTCTATTGCTGGATGCATATCAATATTTACATAAGGTGCACAGCATGCAAAATCAACAAAACACAATCCATTATATTGATGAATTAACTTCGCCACTTTATGATAAGGCGTTTTTATACCTGTAACATTAGAACAAGAAGTAATTGAAGCAATTTTTATTTTTCTGTGTTCGTGTTTTTGAATACACTTTTCAAAGCTATCTAGGCATATTAAACCTTCTTCATTACATGGTACAACTTCGACATCTGCAATCGTTTCTAACCAAGAAGTTTGATTCGAATGATGCTCCATATGAGATATAAAAACAATTGGTTTTAAATCTTGAGGTATCGTTGTATAGTCTTTTAAACTCTCTGTAACCTTTAAACCTAAGATACGTTGAAACTTATTGACAGCACCTGTCATCCCTGAACCAACCGTAATTAAAACATCATTAGAATTTGCATTTACATGACGTTTTATAATGTTTCTAGCCTCATGATAAGCTAATGTCATTGTAGCGCCAGAAGTTGAAGTCTCTGTATGTGTATTTGCCACAAATGGCCCAAATTTATGAAGCATTTTTTCTTCAATAGGAAGATATAATCTACCACTTGCCGTCCAATCTGTATAAATTAAATTTTGCTCTCCGTAAGGAGATTTAAATGTTTGATTTATACCAATAATATTTTTACGGAATTGATCGAAATATTGCTCTAAATCTTTCATTATATTCTAAATTTACCTCCAATTAAAATATTGTTCTGTAAGAAGAAAAAATCCTGAGAAGCACTGTCTGCAGCATTGGTACTTATCTTTACATTTTGCATGTTTATATAACCGCCTTTTAAATCTGCTTGAATAAAAAAATGTTTTAGAAATGTAATATTCAATCCAAAACCTGCAGAAAGCCCGTAACCAGAAACATGGTAATCATCATGTCTTTCTTGCTCTAACAAAGTAGTATCCGTTTTTGGAAATAAAATACCAGCACCAACACCCTCTGTTATATTTACTTGAAATCTATCCGAATCTATACCAAACCAACTACTTATATCATCAAAACGATATAATTGCATATTAATATAGTTTAAACCATCTGTATGTTCTAATCGTAAAAAATCTTCTGTTAATTGAATTTGTTCACCAGTATAAACACCATCATATTTAATATTTCCAATATTTATATTTCCATCTATATCTACAAATTGATCATTATCAACAACATATTTCATGTGATCAACACCAATTGAAATGGTATAATTTTCTTTAAAAAAATAACCTATTCTTGCATTTGTTTGTGGTTTTGTAAGATTTGTAATTCCAAAATATTTTTTAAAAGTGAATTTTGATGGCGTATCTTGCGCTTTTACGTCTTGTAAGGTAAAATCATAATTTTCTCCTTTAAAACGAATGTTTGAATCCGTGTAACTTGACCAATTCCAACCCCAATACACAAAAAATTTACCTTTATTAGAAACCTTTTTCTTTTGTTCTTCTTGTGCATTAATAGATAATGCAAAGAGGATTAAAAATAAGGATACGTGTTTTTTCTGAAACATTTATGCTATTATTTCTTTAATTTCATTGATAAATCTTACTGCTAAAGCATCTGCTGCTTCTTGAGATTTCGCTTCTGTGTATATTCTAATAATTGGCTCTGTGTTCGATTTTCTTAAATGAATCCATTCATCAGCAAAGTCAATTTTTACACCATCAATTGTATTCACATCTTCGTTTTTATAGGTGGAAACCATTGTCTCTAAAATTTCATCAACATTAATTTCTGGTGTTAATTTAATTTTATTTTTACTCATAAAATAACTTGGGTACGAATCTCTTAATGTTTTACAAGATATTTTTTTATGCGCTAAATGCGATAAAAATAAAGCAACGCCTACTAAAGAATCACGCCCATAATGTGAGGCTGGATAAATGATTCCTCCATTTCCTTCACCACCAATAACCGTATTGGTTTCCTTCATTTTTAGTACAACATTTACTTCACCTACAGCACTTGCAGTATACGTTCCACCATGTTTTTCAGTTACATCTCTTAAGGCTCTAGAAGAAGATAAATTTGAAACCGTGTTTCCTCCTCCTAAACATCCTAAAACATAATCTGCACATGCAACTAAGGTATATTCTTCACCAAACATAGAACCATCTTCAGAAACCAAAGCCAATCGATCTACATCTGGGTCTACTACAATTCCTACATCTGCTTTTTCTTTAACTACTAATTCAGAAATAGCTGTTAAATGTTCTTTTAAAGGTTCTGGATTGTGCGGAAAATCTCCATTTGGTGTACAATATAATTCAACACATTCTACGCCTAGTTTTTTCAGCAACGCAGGAATAAAAATTCCTCCTGTAGAATTCACACCATCTACAACTACTTTAAAATTTGCTTTTTTGATTGCTTCAACATCAACTAATTCTAAATTTAATACTTCTTGTATATGCTTTTCTAAATACGATGAATCTTTGGTATAGCTACCTAAGTCATCAACTTCTGCAAAAGAGAAATCTTCACTTTCTGCTAAAGCAAGAATTTCTTCACCTTCAGACCCATTTAAAAACTCTCCTTTTTCATTTAATAATTTTAAAGCATTCCATTCTTTAGGATTGTGAGAGGCGGTTAAAATAATACCCCCATCTGCTTTCTCTAAAGGCACAGCAACCTCTACAGTTGGTGTTGTAGACAAGCCTAAATCAATTACATTAATACCTAAACCTACTAACGTATTTGCAACCAAACTAGAAATCATTTTACCAGAAATACGAGCATCTCTGCCAACTACAACTGTTATTTTTTCTTTGTTTGGATTTCTATTTTTTATAAAAGCTCCATAAGCGGATGCAAATTTCACAGCATCTATTGGTGTTAAATTGTCAGCAGTTTTACCACCAATTGTACCTCTAATTCCTGAGATCGATTTTATTAATGTCATTAACTTTATTTTAGCAGAACAAATATAATTTTTTTCAATTGATTTTAATTGATTAATACGCTATTAGTGTAATTATTATTCAATCTATTTTTAATTTTTAATGCAACGTGTTTTTTATCGTATTTTAAAATAAGAGCAAAACCGATGATCCCTTAATTTAGAAAAATGAAGTATAAATATGATTAATTACATCTCTTATCTTAAGAAAAAATTACGCAAAAACAGATAATGTAAATGTATACGATCGAGAAGCTTAGCCTGTTTAAAATTAATTTACTAAAGCAAGTTTAAATAAATAAAACAGCAATAAAGATGAAGAATATTTATTAAATAGGATTGTAGTTCTGAGTAAAACTTTAGATTATTTAGACTTAACGTCAGAAATGATTAATCGTTTTGATTAAAAAATAACAAACAAACGTAAAGGTATTTACCGAAAAAAGTGTCTCTAATTTTTAATTAGAAAGCATAAAAAGGTTTCGCTAATCTACCCTAAAGAGCAACACCAGCAAAACCTTTATTAAACCTTTATTTTAGAGGAGTTCCGTACAAATCGTAATCTCCAGCTTCATGGATTTTAATGTCGATAAATTCTCCAATCTTCACATAATGCTCTTTCGCATCTACTAAAACATCATTATCTACATCTGGCGAATCAGATTCTGTTCTTCCGTAGAAATATTCTCCATCTTTTCGATCGAACAAACATCTAAACGTTTTTCCTATTTTTTGTTGGTTCAGTTCCCAAGAAATTTGAGATTGAACTTCCATAATTTCATTTAGTCTTTTAAACTTCACTTCAGCAGGAACATCATCTTCTAACACATAGGCTCCAGTATTTTCTTCATGAGAATATTCAAAAGCACCTAAACGTTCGAAACGCATTTCTTCTACCCAATCTTTTAATTCTTGAAACATTGCTTCTGTTTCTCCTGGATACCCAACAATTAACGTAGTTCTAATCGCCATTTTAGGGACAGCTTCTCTAAACTTGTAGATTAATGCAGTCGTTTTCTCATGCGTTGTTCCACGTTTCATAGACTTTAACAACTCGGTATTAATGTGTTGTAAAGGAATATCTAAATAATTACACACTTTAGGTTCGCGTTTCATTACGTCTAAAACATCCATCGGAAATCCTGTTGGAAAGGCATAATGCATACGAATCCATTCAATTCCGTCCACTTTCGCCAATGCCTCTAATAATTGAGCTAAAGCTCTTTTCTTGTAAATATCTAAACCGTAATATGTTAAATCTTGTGCGATTAACATGACTTCCTTAATTCCTTTTTCTGCTAATTTTGTTGCTTCTGTAACGATATCTTCAATCGGAGTAGAAACGTGTTTCCCTCTCATTAAAGGAATTGCACAAAAAGAACAAGGTCGATCACAACCTTCTGCGATTTTTAAATATGCGTAATGTTTTGGCGTTGTTGTTAAACGCTCTCCAATTAATTCGTGCTTATAATCTGCTCCTAAAACCTTTAATAAATTCGGTAAATCGTGTGTTCCAAAATATTGATCTACATTCGGAATTTCTTTTTCTAAATCGGGTTTATAACGTTCACTTAAACAACCTGAAACAAAAACTTTATCAATTTCACCAGCTTCTTTTCTTTTAGCATAATGCAAAATGGTATCAATACTTTCTTCTTTTGCCTTACCAATAAAGCCACAGGTGTTAATTACAACAATGTTACCATCATCTTCAGGATCTTCATGAACAACGTTTTTACCATTGGCTTTTAACTGCCCCATTAAAACTTCAGAATCATAAATATTCTTTGAACAACCTAAAG
>JBNMNZ010000140.1:0-5050 GCA_051276605.1 Polaribacter sp.
AAAGATTTTTGATAGTTCACATTCGTATTAAAATAAGTAATCTTGTAAGTTGTGCCAAAAACATGGCCTTGTAGAGTAAAATTACTATTCTTCTTTTCTTGGTTACAGGCTAATAAAATTAACAAAAATGTAATAAAAGTTATTATTTTTTGAAGTTTCATTAATTTGATTTTTTTTTAACAAAAATAGCGTATAAATTTTCACAAAATATTGTTAATCACACTTTTTATTCATTCTATTTGTTAAATTTGTTATCTTAATTTAATCTTTATACAATGAAAAAATTATCATTCCTATTATTAACTGCTGTCATAGTAAGTTCTTGTGTTTCAAAAAAAGATTTTGTTACACTACAATCAAAACATGATCAAGCAAAAACAGAATTAGTAGATATAAAAGCTAATTTACAAAAGTGTTTAATTGAAAGTGAAAAAGAGTCTTCTAAAGTATTTTCTTTAACAGAACAAGTTAAATACTTAAAAGAAGATAAAAAAACTGCTTTAAAGCAGGTTGAAAACTTAACTGTTTTAACACAATCTTCTTCTGACAATATTAAAAATGTAATTTCTCAATTAAGTGAAAAAGATAAATACATAAATGGTGTTAGAAAAGCAATGACTCAAAAAGATTCTTTAAATCTTGCTATAAAATTTCATTTAACTAAAAACTTAACAGACGGAATTCAAGATAATGATATTGAAGTAAATGTTGAAAAAACAGTTGTTTTTATCTCTATTTCTGATAAATTATTATTTAAAAGCGGAAGTTATAATGTAACGGAGAATGCTTATACAGTTTTAGAAAAAATTGCTAAAGTTATAAATGGGCAACCACAAATGGAAGTAATGATTGAAGGTCATACAGATGCTACTCCAATAAAAAGAGACTTAATTCAAGACAACTGGGATTTATCTGCATTAAGAGCAACCTCTATTACTAGAATTTTACAGTACAAATACGGCGTAAAACCAGAAAGATTAATTGCTGCTGGTAGAAGTCAATATATACCTTTAGTTCCAAACGACACTGATGAAAACAAATCTAAAAACAGAAGAACAAAAATTATTATTATGCCTAAATTAAATCAATTATTTGATTTGTTAGAGCAGGACAATTCTAAATAATTTTTAGCTTCTTATAAATTAAAAACCAACTCTTTTTAGTTGGTTTTTTTGTTTTCTGTAATTTATAAAACTTGACTTTCTAAAAAAAACGACGAACTTATTCCAAAATCTTAATAAAATCGTCAAAGGCAACATAATAGGGTTGATCTTTAAAAACAGGGTTTTCTACACTTTCTGCATTCGCAATTCCAACCCCTGCAAACCAAACTTTCGCATGCTGTTTTTTGGCATGTTCTTTAAAAGTTTCCATCCAAACAACATCATAATCATCAGGGTTCTGAACATTACTTGTTGCTTTTACCAACACAAAGATCGTTTGTTCTCCTTTTTTAAATAATACAAATTGAGGATGTCTTTTTAATGTGCTATTAATTGCTTGAAACTCATAACCCATACCACTTAACTTCTCTCCTACGATGTTCATTGCTAGATTATGCAATTCTTGCGCCGTTAATACTTGCATTACTTTTTCTTATTATGTTTGTTGTAGTTTTTATCTCCTCTAGTTTTTGGCTTCTTATATTTTTTAGCAATCTCTCTTCGGTAAGAACCACCTCGATTAACTTGACTATTTTTTTCACTCTTTTCATGAAAAGCTGGCCCAGGAACATATTCTAAAGAAGTTCTGTTTTTAGAAATTCCTTGGTCTTCTCTTGGACGTTCGTCTTCGGTTAGCATTGTAGCAATTTCCACTTGTTCAGGAAGCTCTAAAACCGGAATTTCGTAATTCATTAATGTTTCAATTCCTGCTTTTACTTCTTGCTCTTTTTCTGTTGAAAATAAAATGGTTTTCCCTGCCTTTTCTGCACGACCAGTTCTTCCGATTCTATGCATATAGTTTTCTGGAAAATCTGGTGTGTCAAAATTGATAACATGAGAAACTTCATCAAAGTCTAAACCACGTGCCATCACATCTGTAGCTAACAAGATTCTGTTCTTACCTTCATCAAACTGTCTTATAGAACGAATTCTATAATTTTGTGTTTTGTTAGAGTGTATCACACACATTTCGTCATTAAACACTTCTTGTAAATGTTTGAATAACAAATCTGCAGTTCTTTTAAAACCTACAAAAATTAATACTTTATGAAACGTTTTTTTGTCTTTTAAAAGATGATGCAACAAGTTTACTTTCGTAAAAAAATTAGGAATATTATAAGAAACTTGCTCGATATTATCTAGAGGAGTTCCACTAACTGCCACTGAAATTTTTTCAGGATTTTTGAAAAAATCATCTATCAAAGCATCTACATCTTCTGTCATCGTTGCAGAAAATAAAATATTTTGTCTTTTTTCTGGAATAACATCAAAAATATTCATCAATTGAAATCGGAAACCTAAATCTAGCATTACATCGACTTCATCAATCACCAATTTCTGAATAGATTTCATCTTTAAAGCATTGCTCAAAGCCAAATCATACAAACGCCCAGGAGTTGCTACAATAATATCTTGCCCTTGTAAAATAGATTGTTTTTGTGTGTTGATATTTGTACCACCATAAACACCTAAAACACGCGTATTAATATATTTTGATAATTGCTCAATCTGTTCAACAACTTGTAAAACCAATTCACGAGTTGGCACTAAAATTAAAATTCGAGGATGCTGTTGCTTAGAAAATTTTAAATCTCTAAGAATTGGCAACATATATGCAAAAGTTTTCCCTGTCCCAGTTTGGGCAATTCCAACTACATCTTTACCAGACCTAACCACAGAAAATGCTTGCTCCTGAATTGGAGTTGGATTTTCAAAACCCAAATCATCAATTGCGTATTGCAGCTGATTTGATAAATCTAATTCTTTAAAAGTCATGTCTTTTAATTTTTTGCAAAGGTACGTTTTATAAAACGAGAAGCAATAACTGTTTACAGAAGGAATATTTAGTAATTTTGCAGTTGAAATTTTTACACTAAATGATTACAGATACACATACACACCTTTATTCAGATCAGTTTGATGAAGATCGAGAAGACATGATACAACGTGCAAAAGATGCTGGAGTTTCACGTTTCTTTATTCCTGCAATCGATTCATCTTACACAGAGAGCATGTTTGCCTTAGAAAAAGAGAATCCTAATGATGTTTTTCTAATGATGGGTTTGCATCCAACTTCTGTCAAAGAAAATTATTTAGAAGAATTAGCGCATGTAAAAAACTGGATTGATAAGAGAATTTTTTATGCAATTGGTGAAATTGGTATTGATTTATATTGGGATAAAAGCTTTCTCGTTCAACAGCAAGAAGCTTTTAGAACTCAAATTAAATGGGCAAAAGAAAAGAAAATTCCAATTGTAATTCACTGTAGAGATGCTTTTGATGAGATTTTTGAAATTTTAGAAATTGAGAAAGATGATGCTCTAAGAGGAATTTTTCATTGCTTTACAGGAACATTAGAACAAGCAAAACAAGCCATTTCTTATAATATGAAATTAGGAATTGGTGGTGTTGCTACTTTTAAAAATGGTAAGATTGATACATTTCTAAATGAAATAGGTTTGCAACATATTGTTTTAGAAACTGATTCACCTTATTTAGCGCCTACTCCTTTTAGAGGAAAAAGAAATGAAAGTTCTTACATTACAAATGTTATCGATAAATTAGTAGCTATTTACGGTATTTCATTTCAAGAAATCGTGGAGATCACTACTCAGAATTCTAAAGACGTTTTTGGAATATAATGGAACAAGCTAAAACTATATATTACAAAACACCAATCGGAACTGCAAAAATTGTAGGAGACTTCAACGGAATTCAATCTGTTTCGGTCTTGGATGATGACATTGAAACATCTAAAGAAATACCTATTTGTTTACAAGATTGTGTACTACAATTAGAAGAATATTTCAAAGGAAAAAGAGATAGTTTTAACCTAACTGTAAATCCAAAAGGAACTAAATTTCAAATAAAAGTTTGGAAAGAATTGCTAAATATTCCTTTTAGTAAAACAAAAAGTTATTTAGAACAAAGCAAAGCTTTGGGCGATGTAAAAGCAATAAGAGCAGTTGCTTCAGCTAATGGGAAAAACCCGATTTGGATTATCATTCCTTGTCACAGAGTTATTGGGTCAGATGGCTCTTTAACTGGTTATGCTGGCGGAATTTGGCGAAAAAAATGGTTATTGGCACATGAAAACCCTGTGAAACAGCAATCTCTCTTCTAAGGTTCAACTAACATATATTAAAAAAACTATTTTTACGTTCTTTACGTATATTATATATGGAAAAGAAGATTCTTTTTTTGTTATTGGTTTTAGTTGGATTTTCAATCCAATCACAAATAATATCTAAAGATTTTAGATCTAGAATTATTAAAGTAACAAAAGACACCATTCAATTAGATTCTTTTGCAATCAATTCACATCGATTTAAAATTTTTGATATTTCTAAAAAACGTATTTCTGCATCCGACTTTAAAGTAGATTATAGCAAGGCACTGCTAATAATCAATTCAAAAAAATATCAAAAAATTACAGTTGAATACTTTAAACTTCCAAATTTTGTAACCAAAGTCTACACCCCTTTCGATGACAAACTCATCCTAAAAAATAAGGCAAATAATGCTGTTTTATACAGTTTAACCACAAACAAAAAAGTATCAGAAATTAACCTTTTTGAAGGTTTACAAACCCGAGGTTTTATCAGTCGAGGAATTACAACTGGAAACAACCAAAACGCAGTTACAAATTCTGCTCTAGATTTAGAAATCTCAGGAAAACTATCAAAAGACGTTACTTTACGGGCCAATATTTTCGATACCAATATTCCGATTCAAGAAAATGGGTACTCACAAAATTTAACAGATTTTGACAGGATATTTATTGAAATGTTTAGCAAAAATTGGCGCGTAAAAGCGGGTGATATTTCTATAGAAAACAAGACCAGTTTCTTTTTACCATTCACCAAACAAATTGCGGGTTTAGAGAT
>JBNMNZ010000141.1:0-5037 GCA_051276605.1 Polaribacter sp.
GTTTTTGTCGTTTTAAAGACTTGTTTTTTTACCGTTATTCTTACAAGCAGAAATTGTACCTTTGCAAAAAATTTGAATTCAAATGAATAGCATTGTTGCCATTGTAGGAAGACCAAATGTTGGAAAGTCAACACTTTTTAATAGACTGGTTCAAAGAAGAGAAGCTATTGTCGATTCTGTTAGCGGAGTTACAAGAGACAGACATTATGGAAAATCTGACTGGAATGGAAAAGAATTTTCTGTGATAGATACAGGTGGATATATTGTTGGTTCTGATGATATTTTTGAAGAAGAAATTAGAAAACAAGTAAATCTTGCTATTGATGAAGCAGATTTAATTGTTTTTGTAGTGAATGTTGAAGATGGTATTACACCTATGGACGCTGAAGTTGCTAAGCTTTTACGCAAAGTAAAAAAGCCAATCTTTACCGTAGTGAATAAAGTTGACAATGCTATGCGCGAGCCAGATGCTGTAGAATTTTACAATCTAGGTTTAGGAGAATACTTTACAATTGCATCTATTAACGGAAGTGGAACTGGAGATTTATTGGATGCTTTAGCAGAAAAAATGCCAGCAGCTGAAGAAGTAGATTTGGAAAAAGAAGAATTACCAAGATTTGCAGTTGTTGGAAGACCAAATGCAGGAAAATCTTCTTTTATAAATGCTTTAATTGGTGAGGAAAGAAATATTGTAACCGATATTGCAGGAACAACAAGAGATTCTATTGATACAAAATACAATCGTTTCGGTTTCGACTTTAATTTAGTTGATACCGCAGGAATTCGTAAAAAATCTCGTGTAAAAGAAGATTTAGAATTTTATTCTGTAATGCGTGCTGTTCGTTCTATCGAATATTCTGATGTTATTATTTTAGTTGTAGATGCGACTCGTGGTTTTGAAGGCCAAGATCAAAATATTTTTTGGTTAGCAGAAAAAAATAGAAAAGGTGTTGTTATCTTAATTAATAAATGGGATTTAATTGAGAAAGAAACCAACACAATGCGTGACTTTGAGGCTATGGTTAGAAAACAAATTGAGCCTTTTACAGATGTGCCAATTATATTTACCTCTACCTTAACAAAACAACGTCTATTTAAAGCCATAGAAACTGCAGTAGAAGTTTTTGAAAAAAGAAAATATAAAATACCTACGAGTAAACTAAATGATGTAATGTTAGACATTATAAAAAGTTACCCGCCACCAGCTACAAAAGGTAAATTTGTAAAGATTAAGTATTGCATGCAATTACCTACAAAAACGCCTCAGTTTGCATTTTTCTGTAACCTACCTCAATATGTTAGAGATTCATATAAACGCTTTCTAGAAAATAAATTAAGAGAAATCTATGATTTTTCTGGAGTGCCTATTACAATTTACTTTAGACAAAAATAACGATTTCGTTTTCTTTCTATTGATTCCTCCTGATGCTTTTATTTCTTAAATAAAAGCATCAGGAGAAATCTAAATTTTATTTAGACTGTAACTTTTGTTACCTTAACACGTCCAAAAGTATAATAATATTGTATTCACTTATTTAAAGTATATGAAAATCATAGCCTCTAATTCATTTTCTGAAAAAGAATTACCCTTACAATTAAACATTTCTTTTCAGAAAGTATTTATGTTGTTTGCCAAATATGGAAACAACGATTTTATAAACCATCCATTTCACGGAGCAGCAAAAGAAATGGTGCGCCTTTTCGAAAAACATCCTGAATTAAATACTGGGTTTTCTGATTATTCTTTATTAGAAAAATACAAGGAACAAATAAATTTATTATTAGACCCTTTGTTTCCAGAACCCTTGCAATTAAATGAAATAAAAGCAGCAAGTATTCCTTTTTCTTTTACTTCGTTTAAATTTACAAAACGTTTTGAAAACATTATTAATAATGCTGGTGAAGACTTCGAGTTAAACGTTCGTAATTTTGAAGATGACGGTATGTACATTATGGCCTGTACATTTATTTTAAGTTCTGTATATGGTTATAAAGTGGACGTAAAAAGACCTTTTTACTTTGATATTCCTGATAAAACAACAGGAACCATGAAATATTACAGAGCCAACTTTAATGCCGATTTCTCTGAAATAACACCAACAGAAAATGCCCCAAAACTAACCCAAGAAGATTTTAAAGAGCTTTTAGATAATTTCGATAATATTGACTTATGGAGAAAAAAATTACCGCCTAACAGTTATCTTTTTAAAGGTTTTGGCCTCATCAGCTTATTTGATGTTACTGCAGAAGAAATGATTTCTTCTATTAAAGAAAATTTATTAGCTGGAGGCGAAAAACTACTTTCCAAACTAGAAAATAACTTAAGAAACTTTTATAGTATAAAAGATTTAAAATTAGGCTACTCTATTTTCGACAACAGAAACTCAAAAATTTGCGAAACTGTTGTAAAAAAATCAACCAGTATTATTCTAGCAGATAGCTTAGAAATAAGTTGTGACGAGAGTTATTTCTGTAACGGAGTTTTAGAAAAAGTTTTTAAAAATCATGAAACTTTTATAATTTCTGACGTAGAACAATATGGCTTAGCAACAAATAAGAATCCTTTTTACAAAAACCTTCATAAAAACAAAATTCAGAGTATAATTTTAATTCCTATTGAAGCGACTGCAAAAGGTGATTTAGCATTGTTAGAAATTGCCTCTCCAAGAGCTTATGAATTAAACTCTGTAAACATCAATAAATTAAAAGATATTATTCCTGTTTTTGAGGCGGCTGTTAAAAGAACATCCGAAGAACAACAGAATATTTTGGAAGCAACTATTCAAGAACATTATACATCAATTCATAGTGCTGTAAAATGGCGTTTTTATGAAGCTGCAGAAAAATATCACGTAGAACATCAAACCAATGAAAACGCAAAGTTAGATGAAATCGTGTTTAGCGATGTGTATCCTTTGTATGGACAAAGCGATATAAAAGGCTCATCAGAAGCAAGAAATAAAGCTATTCAAGAAGATTTAAGCACACAATTATCTTTGGCTATAAATGTCTTAAAAGATGCTTGCAAGAACGAATCTTTACCTATTTACAATGAACTCATGTTTCGCGTTTCTACTTTTTTAAAGGATGTGAAAAAAGGCTTAAACGCAGGTGATGAGATAAATATTTTAGAGTTTTTAAAGCGCGATATTTATCCTGTCTTTAATCATGTTAAAGAATTAAACGCCGTACTTTCTAAAAAAGTAAGTATTTATATGGACCGTTTAGACAAAGACTTAGGCGTCGTTTATGAGAAAAGAAAAAATTACGAAAACAGCGTAAATATCTTAAATGACAAGCTTGCTAAATACATCGATAAAAAACAGAAAGAAGCACAAAAAATGTATCCTCATTATTTTGAAAGATACAAAACTGATGGTATTGAATTTAATATGTACATCGGCCAATCGATTACAAAAGAAGATACTTTTGATGAGATTTACCTCTATAACTTGCGTTTATGGCAATTACAAACCATGTGTGAAATGGAAAATATTGCTTTTAATGAACGAAAAAATATGGAGCAAGAATTAAGAGTTGCTTCTCTTATTTTGGTACATAGTAATCCGATGGCGATTAAATTTAGAATGGATGAAAAACAATTTGATGTTGATGGTGCTTACAATATTAGATACGAAATCATCAAGAAAAGAATTGATAAAGCTAATTTAAAAGGAACTACGGAGCGTCTAACAGAACCTGGTAAACTTGCCATTGTGTACTCGCAAGACAAAGATGCTTTAGAGTATATTAAGTACATCAACTTTTTACAATCTAGAAATCAATTAGGGAAAATTGAATTTTTAGAATTAGAGGATTTACAGGGTGTTTCTGGGTTAAAGGCTTTAAGAGTTGAAATTATGTATCAAAAAGATTTTGACGCAAAAAGCACCATCACTTTTAATGATTTAATTAAAGAAATTGAAGCTTAGTAATCATTAAAAACGGGCTCTTCCTTGCATGTAAAAAGAAAATGCAAAAGCAGCAACACTTACAAGGATACCAATCATAAAAACGGTATATGTGAGTCTTAATATTTTATATTTTCTATTTAAAACCAACCCTAAAAAGTACAAATCTTTGGTTAAAGAACCATATAAATAATCTCTGTCTTGCATCATTTCTGTGATGCCCCATTCAAAATCATTTAATTTCATTTGATGAAAATTTCCAAAGAACAATAAATTTACTTTTTTATTAGCAACATCTTCCTTTGTAAACTTACCCTGCGTAACATTGGGTCTTGTTGCCAAAATTGACAATATAATAGATGCCACTGTAAAAATGACAAATATAACTGTTGGTACTATTAAATGATTATTTGAAGGATTATCTAGTTTTGGTAATAAATTAGACAATGCTAAAGAAACAATAATTGCATTTACAGAAAGTAAAATATTGGCCTTCGTATCAGCAATATTACTTAAAGTCATATGGTTTTTTAAAGCCACTCTAAACATCGTTTCTACTCCTCTTTCTGGAACATCACTTTTATTTTTTCTGACATCTAAAGCTTCCTTTTTCTGTTTAAACTTCTTTAAATCTTCTTCTATTTTATTTTTATTTTTTAGCAATTTTGCTAAATTTTTATCTTTTCCTTTACTCCAGTTTTTCAACGCATAATCTGTATGATATTTATGTCCATTTGTTAAAAAATCTATATTGATAGAAACCCATTCAGCATCAGAATAATTTTTATTTTCAGTAACTTCCCATTCTTTTCTTAGCAACGCTGTTTTATCCCCAAAACTTTTATTTCCTAAATGCGCACAATCTGCATCAGTCATTATCTTTTCTAAATCATTGGTAGGATCATGCCCTATTTTAGTTGCCAAGATTAAACTAGCGATTGCTTCAATTCTTTTTGCTTTTAAATTCTTTTCTTGTAAAAATTGAGTCAAAATCTTCACACTTTCTTGTTCATGATTCTCTGCTTTTTTGATAAAGCCTGTATCATGAAACAAAGCTGCTAATTGCAAGTTTTCTAAAGAAGCTTTATCCACTTCTAATTTTTCTGCAAGTTCAATCGTTTTTTCA
>JBNMNZ010000142.1:0-5035 GCA_051276605.1 Polaribacter sp.
TTCAGTGTTCAGTAAAATTATCGCTAACTGCGACTGATCTTTACTAAAAACTATTATTTAGCGTATTTAGCAGCATTGATGAATTTTTCAATATCTCTTCCTTGATCAGATTTTGAATAGTTCTCTTTTATCTGTGTAAATAATTTTTCAGCTTTATTATATTCTTTTAAAGACATTGCCGTTTGTGCTGCTTTGTATAAAAATAAAGGAGTCGTAAACTCATTTGCTTTTTTATTTGCTGCTTTTTCATAAAATTCTAAAGCATCTTCTTGTTGATTAATATCTGAAAAAGCATCACCAATTGCTCCAAAAGCAACAGGACCTAACATTTCATCATCAGAATTAAACTTACTTAAGTACTCAATAGCTTTATCATATTGTTTCATTTGTAAATAAGAAACACCTGCATAATAGTTTGCCAAATTTCCAGCACTTGTATTACTGTAAGAATCAGCAATGTCTAAAAAGCCATATTTACCATCTGCACCTTCTAAACCTAAATTTAGTAAAGAGTCTATTCCTGAACCTGCTGTTGCAGCTTCATTAAAGTGTTTTCTTGGGAAAGATAACTCATTAGAAGCCTCTGTTTCGTTTGGTTCAACAACATAATTGGTATACCCTAAAAAAGCCAAGAAAATAACAACGACACCTACCAAGGAGTAGAATAAAGGTTTGCTATTTTTTTCTATCCATTTTTCAGATCGAGAAGCTGTTTCTTCTAAAGTATTTAATACTCCGGCTGTTTCAAATTCTGATTCATCAATTTGATTTGCTTCTTTTTTACCTTCTGCTTTATATTTTTTCTGGTATGTTGACATGTTTTTCCTTAAAATTTAGTGGAGCAAAAATAGTTTTTTTAATTGGATTTTAAAAGCGGATAATTCGCTAAATTTTCAATAATTTGCAATTCATTTTTAATCGTAGTATTTATTCATGTATTTACAGAAAATTTCTTTAGTCAATTTTAAGAATTTAGAATCACAATCTTTTGATTTTCAGCAGAAAATAAACTGTTTTGTAGGAGATAACGGGGTCGGGAAAACAAATGTTTTGGATGCTATTTATTATCTATCATTTGCGAAAAGTTACTTTAATTCGATTGCTGGCCAGAATATAAAGCATGGTGAAGCCTTTTTTATGATAGAAGGTGATTATGTTTTAAATGATAGAAACGAGAAAATTGTCTGTAGCTTAAAACGTGGACAGAAAAAAGTTTTGAAAAGAAATGGAAAGAGTTATGACAAATTTTCGGAACATATAGGTCAAATTCCTTTGGTTATTATTTCTCCAGCGGATCGAGATTTAGTTACAGAGGGAAGTGATACCAGAAGAAAATTCATTGACGGAGTCATTTCTCAGCAAAATAAAACGTATTTACAACATTTAATTTCCTACAATAAGGTCTTAAGTCAAAGAAATGCGTTGTTAAAGTATTTTGCTGCAAATAGAACTTTTGATGCATTAAACTTAAGTGTTTATGACGATCAATTAGCCAATTACGGAGCTAAAATTTATACCATTAGAAAAGATTTTTTAGAGGAATTTATTCCTATCTTTAATAAAAAATATCAAGTTATTTCTGGAGGTAAAGAAGTTGTTAACTTAAATTATAAAAGTCAGTTAAATGATTTTTCTATGATAGATTTATTAAAACAATCACTAGAGAAAGATAAGATTTTACAATACACAACATCAGGAATTCATAAAGACGATTTAAGTTTCGAAATTGAAGCGTATCCTATAAAAAAGTTTGGTTCTCAAGGGCAGCAAAAATCGTATTTAATAGCTTTAAAATTGGCGCAGTTCGAGTTTATAAAGCAACAATCAAAAGTAATTCCTATTTTATTATTGGATGATATTTTTGATAAATTAGACGAAAATCGAGTTTCTCAAATTATAGAGTTAGTCAATAATGATGAATTTGGTCAGATATTTATTACGGATACACATTCAGAAAGAACCGAAGACATTGTAAAACAGAGTAATAAACCCTATCAGATTTTTAAACTCTAATTTAAAAGCTGAAATCGTAAGTAGAAATATTTTAAATACAATTTAATTAGCGAAAAGCGAAATACCAATGGCAAAAAGAGAAAATGATTCTTTTTCAATCGAAGATTTAATGCAAACTTTTATCAAGGAAAATAACTTGAGTAAAGGAATGCATAAAGTTAAAGTTGAAGAAACTTGGAATAAAATGATGGGGCCAGGTGTTGCGACGCATACAACTTCTGTAATGTTACAAAATAAAACGCTAATTATTCATTTAAATTCTTCTGTTTTACGAGAAGAATTGAGCTACGGAAAAGAAAAAATTATTAAAATGATAAATGAAGAATTAGGTGATGATGTAATTTCTAAATTGACATTAGCTTAGTTTTCATAGAAGATGTTTGGAAAGATTCTAATCTATCAATATTCATATAACTTCTGAAAACATTTTTTTAGCTAATATTTTAGTTTTGATAAAGTAATAAAGTTGTAGTTAATTAAATATAACCCTACAAAAAAAACTCACAACAATTAAGTTACGAGTTTTTTAAATATATTTTAGATTAAGGGTTTCTAAAAATTCTTAAAATTGCTCTCTTCCAGAAAAGTGAAAGTTTGCTTCAATTTGTGCATTTTCATCAGAATCAGAACCATGTACAGCATTTTCTCCCATAGAAGTTGCATATAATTTTCTAATAGTTCCTTCAGCAGCATCAGCAGGATTTGTAGCACCAATTAAGGTTCTAAAATCTTCTACTGCATTTTCTTTTTCTAGGATTGCAGCTACAACTGGTCCACGTGTCATAAATTCAACTAATTCTCCAAAAAAAGGACGCTCATTATGCACAGCATAAAAAGTTTCAGCATCAGCTTTTGTCATTTGAGTTTTCTTTAATGCTACAATTCTGAATCCTGCAGCATTCATTTTTTCTAAAATTGCACCAGTATGTCCGTTTTCTACAGCATCTGGTTTAAGCATTGTAAATGTTCTATTTGTTGCCATTATAATTTTTAATTTTTTGCAAAAATAAGATTTTTATTGGATATAACAAGTTACGGGTAAACTTGATTTATTTCTTGAAGGATTTTGTTGTTTTCGCCTCTCATTTGCATCGAAACAGATTTAGTGTCAAAATTAAATTGTAAAATGCCAAAACTTATTTTTGATACCACTTTTTTAACTCTATATATATTCGGCTCTGAAACAAAAGTATCATAGGCGTGTGTTAATCCACTAGAAGTAAAATCTATTAAAGGATACTTTTCGTCACTTATTGTCGTCTTAGAAAATTCGGATATATGCCTATCTCCAGATAAAATAAAAACGCCTTTTGCCTTACTTTTAGTAATACTCTTTTTTAGTTTAACTACCTCATTTGGGAAATTACCCCATGTTTCAAAACCATGTTCGGAAGATAGAACTTGAATACTACTTACAATAATATTAAAGTCAGCATTGGATGTATGTAGTTCATTATTTAACCATTCCCATTGTTTTTGTCCTAAAACAGAGCTATTTCTATCTGTATTTGGTACATATCTCTTTTTTGTTTTTTTAGATGCTTTTATTAAGGGGGTTCTAAAGTATCTGGTATCTAAGATAATTACTTTAATAGTTCCTTCCTTTGTTTTGAACTCTTTGGCAGTATAAATTCCTGCTTGTCTTCTTCTTGGACTGTTTTCACTAACATTAAAAAAATCTAAAAATAATTTTTGTGCTTCCTTTTTTTTGTAAAATTCGATTCCACTATCGTTAAATCCGTAATCATGATCATCCCACGTCGCCATAACAGGTATACCATCTACAAGTTCTAAATATCCATTTTGTTTTTTTAAAACCTCATAGTCATTCTTCATTTTAGACATATCATCGGTATCACTATAAATGTTATCACCGCCCCAAATCCATAAATCTGGGTTATTTTTTTTGATTTCTTTCCATAGAATATTAGGTTTGTATTGCTTATTACAAGAACCAAAAGCGATCGTAAAATCAACTTTAGGGTTAGAAACTTCAGTCGAATTGTTTGTTGAAATTTTACAAGAATAGAAACTTAGAAGAAAAAGAATACCGAAAGTAATCGTCGTGTTTTTCATGAATATTTAAAAGAATTTTTACCAAAGGTATTATAAAATTTATTTTGAACAATATTATTAAATTGTATATTCGCTCATTATGATTTTAAAAGGATTTGAAGAATTAAAAAGGTTTTTAGAAAAACCTAAAAATATTGTAATCGTTGGGCATAGAAACCCAGATGGAGACGCTATGGGTTCTACTTTAGCTTTAAAACATTATCTAGGAAAAAAAGGTCATGATTGTTCAGTTGTTGTACCAAATGATTATCCAGATTTTTTGCATTGGTTGCCCGGTTCTGAAACTACATTTCGTTTTGATTGGCAAAATTCACAATCTCAAAGAGCAATTAATAATTCAGATATTATTTTTCTTTTAGATTTTAATGCTTTGCATAGAGTTGGTTCTGATATGCAAAAGACGTTAGAAAAATATCCTAATGATTTTGCAATGATAGATCATCATCAACAACCTGATGATGTAAAATACATGTACTCTGATGTTACTATTTGTTCAACCTGTCAAATGGTGTATCAATTTATTGAAATGAATAATGACTTAGATTTAATAGATGCTGATGTTGCAACTTGTCTGTATACGGGTATTATGACAGATACAGGCTCATTCAGGTTTAGATCTACAACGAGTGATACTCATAGAATTATTGCAGATTTAATTGATAAAGGCGCTGAAAATGACAGAATTCACAACAATGTTTATGATGCAAATTCATATAATAGATTGTTGTTACTAGGACAAGCTCTAAGTAATTTGCAAATTTTGCCTTCCTACAAAACAGCTTTTATCACCTTAACGGATGAAGAAAAAAATCGTTTTGATTTTCAGAAAGGAGATACAGAAGGTGTTGTAAATTATGCATTGTCTTTAAAAGGAATTATTTTTGCCGCCATTTTTATTGAAGATAAAGAACAAAATATTATTAAAATTTCTTTCCGATCAAAAGGT
>JBNMNZ010000143.1:0-4963 GCA_051276605.1 Polaribacter sp.
GCATAAGCTCCAGTTGGAATACCCATTTCTACATTATTTAATATTGAAGTAGCGATCACAAATGCTAACGTTCCGTTTTGAATACCGCTCTCCACAGTGATTGAAATTGCACTTTTTAAATTTAATTTGAATAATCTAGCCGTTAAATAACCAAATCCCATAGTTATTATATTTAAAAGCAAGGTAACGAGTCCTACTTCTCTCATTGCTTTACCTATAATGTTAAAATTCGCAGCTAATACAGCTAAAAAGACTAAAGCGAAAATGACAGTTGAAGCAATACGCATTGATTTTTCTAGACGTTGTGCAAATTTTATTTTGAATCTACGAATGAGCATTCCTATTGAAATAGGAATAATTGTAATGACCATTATTTGAAGGATCGTATCTAATATGGGTAATTTGATTGTGACATTTGTGTCAGTACCAAAATATTCTAAGGCATAAGACAAGATAAAAGGAATTGTAAGTACACTTAAAATGCTCGTAATAGCAGTTAACGTCACTGATAATGCAATATTTCCTCTACAAACCTGTGTTATTAAATTACTAGTTGGACCTCCTGGACAAGTAGCTAGAATCATTAATCCCACTGCCATTACGGGGCTTAAATTAAAAGCTATTGCTAGCGAAAAACCAATAATTGGTAAAAAAATGAGTTGATTGGTAAGACCAATTAAAATATCTTTAGGTTTTTTTAGAATTCTTGTAAAATCGGAAACAATTAAAGTCATTCCCATTCCTAGCATAATAATAGCAAGAGATAAGGGTAAAAACACTTTGCTAATAATTTCAGCTGTTGTCATTGGTTGATTAATTAGGTGATATGAGTTACTAAGCCCAGTTTAACGCTTATATGATGTCCATTTTAGTATTGAATCAAGTTCAGTACAAGTTACTTATATTAGTTCTTAGCTAAGTTAGTGTTTTTTACTTAGAAATTAAATTAGGAAAAACTTCTTATTTTAAATCATTGCTTTTAACTCCTTAAAATCATCAATTACAAAATCAGCATTTTCTAAAGTTTGGTCTTTAGCCATTGGGTTTCTGTAGCCAAAAACAAAAATACCAGCATCATTTGCAGCTTTTACACCATTATTAGAATCTTCAATTATAATACAATTTTGTTTTGGTGTGTTCCCTAATATAGCTGCTTTCTCAAAAATTTCAGGATGTGGTTTTGAGACTGTTAAATCTGCGCCACTAATTTTTGCAGTAAAATAATGATTTAAATTGAACCTTTTAAAAACTCTATCAATATTTACCATAGCAGATGAGGATGCTAAAACTAAAGTAAAACCTTTATTATAGCAATATTTCATCAACTCTTCAACACCTTTAACCAGATGTAAAGTTGGGTCATTTTCAAAGAAACTTACATACCGTTTTCTTTTCTCCAAAACCAATTCCTCAGGATTTAAAGGCAAGTTAAAATGTGCTACTAATTTTTGAAAAGCATTAATGGTAGAAGAGCCTGTAAAGGTTTTGTATAAATCATCAGAAACAGCGACATCAATTGACATAAAGGTTTCATAATAGGCTTTTTTATGGATTTCTTCAGAATCTATAATTACACCGTCCATATCAAAAATAACACATTTTATTACTTTTGGTAATTTCATTTTAGATAAACCTTTTGATTGCATCAATAATATTTTCAACAATCATATATAAAATGACACAAATTGATAATACTGTTATGGTTGTATAAAATATTCTCTTTGGGGTAATAACTTTTCTTGTCTTTTTTATTGAATTATATAATCCTTTAATACACAATATTGCTAAAGCGGTTGTTAAAAAACCAATTATTGAAGATATAATATAAAAATTTGAACTGCTAAATTGATAGCTTAAAATTCCAATTAAAATAAATAGTGATAATATTACAATTGATAATTGAATCTTAAAATCTGTATTAAACTTGAATTTTTTCATGGGGGATAGGGATTATTTTAAAAATTTAATTATTAATTCAGGTGTAGGAATCATACAACTCTCTTTTTTTCCAAACCATTTGTAACGGTTTTTGGCAATATAGTCATAAATGAAATTTCTTAATCCTTCAGGAAAAATAAAGAAAGCTTGTGTTAAAAACCAAAGCCCACCAAAATCATTCATCACTTTTAAAACAGCTGTAGATTTTATATCATAAGAAACGCCAGGTTCATATAAAATTATAGAGTCTATTTTAGAAATATCAATCTTTAAATAATTAATAATTTCTTGCCCTGATTTAGACTGCAAAGCAGCAAATAAAAAAGTATTCTTTTTATCGTTTTTAATTACTTTTAAAACAGAGCTATTGCACAAATTACAAACTCCATCAAAGATAACTATTTTTTTATTTTTTGGAATATCAAACATTTTATTTTTATGAAATAGATTACTACAAAAGTACTTTTTCTTTTTTAAAAAATCTTTGTAACATTTATTTAATTAAGACGTCTTATAAGAGTATTTGATTTATTAATTGATTTAACAAAAAATTAATATTAGCTATCATTAGCTATCAGTAATTTTGTAAAAAACGCATCAAAAAATGATTAGAATAGAAAAATTGCATAAATCTTATCCGATGGGAAAAGATTCTCTTCACGTATTAAAAGGAATTAATTTACACATAAAAGAAGGCGAGTTTGTTTCGATTATGGGATCTTCTGGTTCAGGAAAATCTACATTGCTTAATATAGTTGGTTTATTAGATGAACATGATGAAGGAGATTATTTTTTGAACGGACAATTAATAAAGAATTTAAATGAGAAGAAAGCTGCCATTTTAAGAAATAAATTTTTAGGATTTGTTTTCCAATCATTTAACTTAATATCATACAAAACAGCTTTAGAGAATGTTGCGCTTCCTTTATATTATAAAGGAATGAACAGAAAAGAGCGTTTAAAAGTAGCGTTAGATTACTTAGATAAGGTAGGTTTAAAAGATTGGGCAAATCATTTACCTAACGAACTTTCTGGTGGTCAAAAACAGCGTGTTGCAATTGCAAGAGCCTTAGTTACAAAACCAAAAGTTGTTTTAGCAGATGAACCAACTGGTGCATTAGATTCTGTTACTTCAGATTCAGTTATGGATTTATTAAAAGATATTAATGATGAAGGAATGACCGTTTTTGTGATTACCCACGAAGAAGAAGTCGCAGCAGAAACTAAAAGAATTGTGCGCTTAAAAGATGGTATTATTATTAGTGATGAATTAACCAAAGCAGCAAAAGCAGTTTAATTATGTTTGATTTAGATCGTTGGCGAGAAATATTTCAAAGCATCAATAAAAACAGGTTACGTTCTGTAATGTCTGGTTTTACCGTAGCTTTTGCTATTTTATTATTTACGTTACTTTTTGGAATCGTTAGCGGATTAAGCAATACGTTTAAGAGTGCTTTTAATGATGATGCTCAGAACGCAATGTTTGTTCGAGTTTGGAAAACATCTAAACCTTACAAGGGGCTACAAACTGGTCGAAGAGTTCAACTTAGAAATGAAGAGTATAATTTTGTAAAAGATGAATATGCAAATAAAATTCAATATCAATCTGCAAGAATCTATAAAAATGTTGCTATAAAGTATAAAAGTAAAGCAGATAATTATCGTCTAAGAGCGGTTCATCCAGATCACCAATTTTTAGAAAAAACGATTATTGATGAAGGGCGTTATATAAATGAAAGAGATATTCGAGAAAAATCTAAGGTAATTGTTATTGGTAGATTGATTAAGAAAGACTTATTTGGTGAAAAAAATGCAATGAATAAGCGTGTGAACGTTAACGGAAGCTCTTTTTTAATTGTAGGTGTTTTTTCTGATGAAGGAGGAGATAATGAAGAAAGACAAGCTTATATGCCCGTAAGTACGGCACAGATGATGTATGGTAATAACGATTATATAAGTCAGATTAACTTAGGATACAATCCTGATTTAAGTTTAGATGCAGCCATCGCTTTTGGTAATAAAATGGAGCGTGACTTGCGAAAGAAAATGAATATTCATCCAGATGACCAAAGTGCACTTTCAGTTAGAAACATGGCAGAAGCAAACAAAGGGGTAGGTATGTTTATGTTTGTTTTATATTTTCTTGTAGTTTTTGTTGGTTCAGGAACTTTAATTGCGGGTATTATAGGTATCAGTAATATTATGATTTTTGTAATTAAAGAACGAACAAAAGAATTCGGAATCAGAAAAGCGTTGGGAGCAAAACCATCATCAATTGTTGGTATGGTCGTGCAAGAATCTGTTTTAATTACAACAATAGCGGGTTATCTAGGACTATCATTAGGAACTTATATTTTAACATTGATCGGTGATAGTTTAGAAAAAGATTATTTTATAAAAGACCCAAGTGTAAGTCCTGGAATTGTAATTGGAGCCACAATTGTTTTAGTTTTATCAGGATTAATTGCAGGGTACGTTCCAGCAAAAAGAGCAGCGAATATTAAACCTATTGTAGCACTAAGAGCAGATTAATTATGAAGTTTTTATTCGATTCAGATACATGGCAAGAAATTTACGGAAGTATTCGTAAAAATAAAGTGAGAACTGTAATTACGATTATAGGTGTTTTATGGGGTATTTTCTTACTGGTCGTTTTATTGGGAGCTGCAAGAGGAATGGAGAATGGGTTTAATAAACTCTTTGGAAACTTTGCAACCAATAGTGTTTTTGTTTGGACGCAGTCTACAGATACGCCATTTAAGGGTTTTCAAAAAGGAAGGAGATTTAGCTTAAATACAAATGATATCGAGTCTTTAAAATCAGAATATTCAAAAGAAATTAGATTATTAGCTCCCAGAAATCAAACGAATAATTTAGTGGTTCATAATTTTAAATCTGGAGATTTTAAGGTTAGTGGAGATTATCCTATATTAGATCAAATTCAAAAAAAGAAATTAATTTATGGACGTTTTTTAAATACAAATGACATCTTATCTACTGCAAAAGTTACTGTTATTTCTGAAGA
>JBNMNZ010000144.1:0-4930 GCA_051276605.1 Polaribacter sp.
CTGTTTTTACAGGAATAATAATAATAATAATAAGGAAACCTCAATTTTATATCGAGGAATCATTTTTTAATAAAAAAGACGAATATTATGTCATATCTATTTACCTCAGAAAGTGTTTCTGAAGGACATCCAGACAAAGTTGCAGATCAGATTTCTGATGCATTAATTGATAATTTTTTAGCGTTCGATAAAAGCAGTAAAGTTGCTTGCGAAACCTTGGTTACTACTGGGCAAGTAATTTTAGCTGGTGAAGTAAAATCTAAAACATATTTAGACGTTCAGCAAATTGCTAGAGACGTAATAAATAAAATTGGTTATACTAAAAGCGAGTACATGTTCGATGGTAATTCTTGTGGAGTTTTGTCTGCAATTCATGAACAATCACCAGATATAAACCAAGGTGTAGATCGAGCTAACCCAGAAGAACAAGGTGCTGGAGACCAAGGAATGATGTTTGGTTACGCTACAGATGAAACAGAAAACTACATGCCTTTAGCATTAGAATTATCTCATCGTTTGTTAATTGAATTGACTAAATTACGAAGAGAAAACAAAGATATTACGTATTTACGACCAGATGCAAAATCGCAGGTTACGATAGAATATTCTGATGATAATGTTCCTGAAAGAATTGATGCGATTGTAATTTCTACACAACACGATGATTTTGACAAATCTGATGCTGTAATGTTAGCAAAAATCAAAAAAGATATTATAGACATTTTAATCCCTAGAGTCGTAGCAAACTTACCAGCTAAGAATCAAAAATTATTTACTGAAAATATTACCTACCACATAAATCCAACAGGAATTTTTGTTATTGGCGGTCCTCATGGAGATACTGGTTTAACAGGTAGAAAAATTATTGTAGATACTTATGGTGGAAAAGGAGCTCATGGTGGTGGTGCTTTCTCTGGAAAAGACCCTTCTAAGGTAGATCGATCTGGAGCCTATGCAACAAGACACATTGCTAAAAATTTAGTTGCTGCAGGGTTGTGTAAAGAAGTTTTAGTGCAAGTTTCTTATGCAATTGGTGTTGCAAAACCAACAAGTATAAATGTTGAAACATACGGAACTGCAACCGTCGATTTAACCGATGGAGAAATCAGTAAGAAAGTGGAAGCAATTTTTGATATGCGTCCATATTTTATTGAGCAACGTTTAAAATTAAGAACACCTATTTACTCTGAAACTGCTGCTTATGGGCATATGGGAAGAACACCAGAAATAAAAACGGTTACATTTTCTAACCCAATGGGAGAAACTGTTTCTGAAGAAGTGGAAACATTTACTTGGGAAAAATTAGATTATGTTGACAAAGTGAAAAAGGCTTTTCAATTATAAAAAGACATCTTTATTCATTTTAAAAAACCCTTTAAAACTTAGTTTTAGAGGGTTTTTTAAAATAATTTTTTTAACACTTTCGCCGCCTTCTCTTTAACAAAAAATTAAGATATCGGTTTTTATAGTTTACGTAATTTCGAAAGCAATTCAAATAAAACATTTATGATAACAAAAAAAGCCCTTTCGCAACTATTTTTAGTTGCATTCATTTTTGGCTTTTCTATGGAAGTTGATGCTCAATTCTGGAAAAAGAAAAAAGAAATTAAAGTTGCGCCAAAACCAAAGCCTAAAGCAAAAAAAGAAGCTATTCAACCTTACGGAAAAGTAGTTACTAAAGACCACAAAACAGATGAAGGTTTATTTAAAGTACATACAAAAGATGATACGTATCTTTTTGAAATTCCGGATTCACTCATAAATAGAGAAATGTTGATGGTTACAAGAATTGCTAAAACCGCAAGTGGAATTGGTTTTGGTGGTGGTAAAGCCAATACACAAGTTTTACGTTGGGAGAAAAAAAAGAAAAGCATCCTTCTAAGAGTTGTATCACACAGTGTTGTGGCAGACACACTCTTACCTGTGCATGAAGCAGTAGTAAATTCTAACTTAGAACCAATATTGTTTTCTTTTCCTATAAAAGCTTTTAGTAAAGATTCTACTGCAACTGTAATCGATGCAACTTCTTTGTTTTCTACAGATGTAAAACCATTAGGTTTTCCAGCTAGAGGAAGAAAAAGCTATCAAATTTCAAGAATGGACAAAACACGTTCTTATGTAGATAGAGTTAGTAGTTATCCGAAGAATATAGAAGTAAGACATGTAAAAACATATTTTGCAAACAAAGCCCCCTCTAATAGTGCTGTTGGTTCTATTACTATAGAGATGAGTAACTCTATGGTTTTATTACCAAAGGTACCTATGAAACGTCGTTACTATGATGAACGTGTTGGTTGGTTTGCAAGAGGACAAACTGATTATGGTTTAGAAGCTCAAAAAAGTAAAACCGTTAGATATTTAGATAGATATCGTCTAGAAGTTAAAGACGAAGATATCGAAAAATTTAAAAGAGGTGAATTGGTTGAGCCTAAAAAACAAATTGTTTATTATGTAGACAGAGCTACACCAGAAGAATGGGTACCTTATATAATTCAAGGTGTTAATGATTGGCAAGTAGCATTTGAAGCTGCTGGTTTTAAGAATGCTATTGTTGGTAAAATGGCTCCTACAAAAGAGGAAGATCCAGAATACAGCCCAGAAGATGTACGCTATTCTGTCATTAGATATTTAGCTTCTCCAATACCAAATGCAAATGGACCTCACGTTAGTGACCCAAGATCAGGAGAAATCATAGAATCTGACATTAATTGGTATCATAATGTAATGTCTTTATTACATAACTGGTTTTTTATCCAAACTGCAGCCATCAACCCTGATGCAAGAGGAAATAACTTTAAAACAGAAACAATGGGTGAGTTAATTAAGTTTGTATCGTCTCATGAACTTGGACATACATTAGGCTTACCTCATAACATGGGTAGTTCTTCTGCATATCCTGTAGATTCTTTACGTTCTGCAAGCTTTACTAAGAAATATGGAACCGCACCTTCTATTATGGATTATGCGCGTTTTAATTATGTAGCGCAACCAGAAGATAAGGGTGTTGCCTTAATGCCTAATATTGGTGTGTATGATACATATGCGATTTCTTGGGGATATAGACCTATTTTAGACACAGATGCTAAAGATGAAAAAACAATTTTAGATGCTTGGATTTTAAAACATGCTGGAGATCCAATGTATCGTTTTGGCCATCAACAAGCAACAGGTGTTGTCGACCCAAGTTCTCAAACAGAAGATCTAGGGGATAATGCAATGAAAGCTTCTATGTATGGTATTAAAAATTTACAAAGAATTTTACCAAATTTAGAAGAATGGACTTCAGAAAAAGGTGAAAATTATGATAACTTATCTACTATGTATGGACAAGTTTTAAGTCAGTTTAACAGATACATGGGGCATGTTTCTGCCAATATTGGTGGTGTTTATGAAAATTATAAAACAACAGATCAAGAAGGTGCAGTCTATACACATGTAGATAAAGCTACTCAAAAAGAAGCTTTAAAATTTATTATTGATGAGTTGTTTAAAACTCCTATATGGATGTTAGATGAAAACATTTTTAGTAAAACTGAATTTTCTGGTTCTGTAGAAAGAGTTCGTGGTTTACAAGCAAGAACTTTAAACAACATTTTAGATGCAGGAAGAATGGCTAGAATGATAGAAAACGAAACCACAAATAGTTCTAAAGCATATTCTCTTATAAGTATGATGAGCGACTTACGTAAAGGTGTTTGGAGTGAAATTTACAATGGAAGTTCTATCGATACGTATAGAAGAAATTTACAAAGAGCTCATTTAGACCGATTAGATTATTTGTTAAATACAGCAAAAAATCAAAGAGGAAGAAATGGTGGTTACTATAAAATTAGTGGAATTAATATCAACCAATCTGATTTAAAATCTGTTGCAAGAGGCGAATTAAAGGGTTTGCAAAGAGATGTAAAAACTGCTTCTAGAAGAGGTGACACACTTACACGTTACCACTTACAAGATGTAATAGATAGAATTGATTTAATTTTAGATCCTAAATAAGCTAAAATATTATTTTTATAAAATGATAAAACCTCGCAAATTTGCGAGGTTTTATCTTAAAGAATTCGCCTACCTCAAATAAATCAGTTTAACTTAAAGAGCAAAAGAAAAAGTAATTGATACGAATTTTTTTGTTTGATTTACGCTAATTTGTTTCTCAAATGCAATAAAAAGTATTCTATATTTGCGTAACCATATTTTTCATGAATCAGACACTTCTATCTTCTCCCCTTCAAGGTTTTACAGATTATAAATTTAGAAACGCATTCAACCATTTCTTTGGAGGTATAGACACTTTTTATTCACCATATATTCGACTGAATGGAAAACTCATCATTAAAAACTCTTATCAGAAAGATATTCTTCCTGAAAACAACACTGAGTTAGAAGTAATTCCGCAAATTATCACGAATGATGTTGATGAATTTTTATTCGTTTCTAAATACGTACAAGAATTAGGGTACAAAGAATTGAATTGGAATTTAGGTTGTCCATACCCGATGGTTACAAAACGAGGAATGGGTTCTGGATTAATTAGTGATGCCGAAAAAATAAATAGCATTCTTCATAAAGTACATAACGAGTCTGATATCCTTGTTTCTATGAAAATGAGAATGGGTTATGAAACTCCGGAAGAAATTTTAGATGTTTTGCCAATTTTAGATACCTATCCTTTAAAGAATATTGCAATTCACGCAAGAATAGGAAAACAATTGTACAAAGGTGGCACGAATTTAGAAGCGTTTCAAAAATGTTTAGATAACAGTAAACATAAAATGTACTATAATGGCGATATTACGTCTGTTGCCGCTTTTAAAAAACTACAAGAACGATTTACCTCAATAGATCATTGGATGATTGGAAGAGGGTTAATTGCTGATCCCTTTTTACCTAGTATGATTAAAAATGATACAACAGAATATCCAAAAAATAG
>JBNMNZ010000145.1:0-4927 GCA_051276605.1 Polaribacter sp.
ATCATACAACTGAATATTGGAATTTAATTTAAGATGTTTGACTTTATGAACTTTCCTACCTGTTGCAATAAATTGATTTTTGGTAATGCCCATAACTTCGCTTATCTCATTGAAGTAATCTTCAATTATATCATCATAAGGCTGAATCGTTAAGGATGTTATAAAGCAGATATCTCTTTCGCTCTCTAAAAAATAATTTAAATTACTTAAGGGTAAACTTTGACCAAGATACACAGTGTGAAATCCTCTTAAAACTAACTCATAATTTAAATACATCAACCCTATTTCATGAATTTCGTTTTCTGGTAAAAATAAAACATAGGTTTTATTCGTTTCATTAATATTGTATTGAAGTTTTTCTGTATTTGATTGAATTTTTTGGATAATAAGGTTTGAAATAAAATGTTCGTGAGCAATCATTAAAGTTTCTGTATGCCATAATAAACCTATGTGATCTAAAAAAGGAATAAAAACATCTTTAAAGATCTCCCTAAATGTTTTTTTATGTAATAATGTGTTGTAAGAATTATTAAAGAGAACTTTATCAAATTGAAACATTGATAACTTAAAAGAATTTATAGCTTCATCATCCATTGCAGTATTAAAAGCTAATTCTCTAGATTGAAGCGTAATCTCTTCATTAGACATCTCTGCAATTTTAGAAATCTTAAATTTATTACTGTTTAATAAAACAATATTCAAAAGCTTAGTTAAATCTCCAGGAGTGTAAAACCTAATATTCGTTTTTGTTCTTTTAGGTTCTAATAAATTATAACGTTTTTCCCAGATTCTAATTGTATGTGCTTTAATTCCTGAAATGTTTTCAAGGTCTTTTATTGTGAAATCCTGCTTAATATTGTTCAATTTTATTCTTTTAGTATTCAACAAATTTAATAAAATTAATTAACTACAAATATTTTTTTTAAAAAATGTAACATTTAATATATTTACACTACTAATAATTAAACTAACTAATTAACGAGTGCAAAAAGATTTAGAGACTAAATTTTTATCGGACTTTGAACAAAATCAAAATATAGTACATAAAATTTGTAGAGTTTATACCACAAATCAAGATGCACACAATGATTTATTTCAAGAAATAACCATTCAGCTTTGGAAAAACTATCCAAAGTTTAGAGGGGACTCTAAATTTAGTACTTGGATGTATAGAGTTGCTTTAAATACGGCAATTTCCTTATACAGGAAATCTACCAGAATAGTAAAAACACAAGATTTTAGTGATTTTGCTTATAAAATTAAAGCGACAGATTATGACAATACAGAAGAATTACAATTAAAAGCTTTATACAAAGCAATACATAAATTAAACGATATTGAAAAAGCGCTTATTTTCTTATATTTAGAAGACAAACCTTATAAAGAAATATCTGAGACCTTAGGAATATCATCTGTAAATGCAAGAGTGAAGATGAACAGAGCAAAAGAAAAATTAAAAAAAACATTAAACCCATAACAGCATGGATTTATTAGATAAATATAAAAAAGCATGGAGTAATCAACCAGAAGAAACCAATAAACTTTCTGCTGTGGATATTTACAAAATGGCGCACTCAAAATCGTCATCAATCGTAAAATGGATATTTATCATCGGTATCTTAGAATTTGCTTTTTGGTTCTCCATAAACATCTTAATACCAGATAGTTTTTACAAAATATATGAAGATTTAAACCTAAAAGAGCAAATAAATTTTTTTGTAATACTGCACTATATCGTAATCATTATTTTTTTGTATTTCTTTTATATTAATTATAAAAAAATATCAATAATAGAAAACACAAAAAGTTTAATTCAACGAATTTTAAATATTAGAAATACTGTAAAATATTATGTTTATTACAATCTTGCTATTGTTTTCTTATCTAGTTTAATCTTAAATATAGTTTTGATAAGTGATTCGGATAAACTAATGAAGGTAATGAATCCAAAAAATTTGTCTGTAGATATAAATCAGTTAATCACTATTACTATTATAAGTCAAATAATTGCAATTGTAATCTTTATGCTAATATTGTGGTTATTTTATAAATTAATTTATGGAATCTTATTAAAAAAATTAAATAGAAATTATAAAGAATTATCAAAGTTAGACAACAAAAATTAAGTTGTTTTTAAGTTTCTCTCTTACATGTCTTTCTCAGCAAAAATCTGATTTTTGGAATAACGTGCGATATGGTGGTGGTTTTAGTATGACTTTTGGTAATCAAACAACGATAGGAGTTTCCCCTAGTGCTGTTTACGATTTTGATAACGGTTTTTCTTTAGGTTCAGGAATCACCTATATTTATAGTGAAATAGGAGCTTCTTCAACCAATGTTTTCGGAACGAGTCTAATTTCTTTATACCAGATACCAGCGGTAGGAATTCAACTTTCGGGAGAGTTTGAGCAATCTTTTGCAAAACAAACAGATAATTTCGGCAGTGTAAATAATAATTTCCCAGCTTTGTACTTTGGGGCAGCTTACAATAAGGGACGATTTGCTTTTGGTCTTAGATATGATGTTTTATATGACGAAAACAAAAGCGTCTATGCATCTCCTTTTTCACCAATTGTTCGTTTTTATTTTTAGAAATTCATCAATTCTTTTAAAAGAATTTCATGCATTTCTTTGGTATAATCTAAATGTGTAACAATTCTAATTCTTCCTTCTCCCATTGGGGTTAATAGAATGTTTTTATCATTCATTTTTTGAATAAAAGTATCAGCACCTATCTTAGCATCAACATAAAAAATAACAATATTCGTTTCTATCGGTTCTAGCTTTGTTACATAAGTAACAGAGGCTAAAACTGCACCAATTTCTTTTGCTTTCTGATGGTCTTCTGCCAATCTTTCTATATGATTATCAAGTGCGTAAATTCCTGCAGACGCTAAAAACCCAACTTGTCTCATTGCTCCACCTAACAATTTTCTAATTCTTAATGCTTTTGCAATATGTTCTTTAGAACCTAATAATATCGAACCAATTGGTGCTCCTAAACCTTTTGATAAACAAATAGAAATCGTATCAAACAACTCACCATATTGTTTTGGAGATTCGTTCTTAGCAACCAATGCGTTGAATAATCGTGCGCCATCTAAATGAAAAGCTAGATTATTTTCTTTAGATATTTTCTGCAATTTCTCTAACTCAGAGAAATCCCAACAAGCTCCACCTCCCTTATTTGTAGTGTTTTCGATACAAACTAATCTTGAATACGGAACATGAATATCGGCTCTTCCAACAACCGCTTCTTGCAACTGTTCAGCAGTAAACATTCCTCTATTTCCATCAATTAATTTACAGGTTACACCTGAATTAAATGCCGCGCCTCCACCTTCGTAATTATAAACGTGCGCATATTTATCACAAATTAATTTATCTCCAGGTTGTGTGTGTAATTTTATGGCCGTTTGATTTGCCATCGTTCCTGAAGGAAAAAATAAAGCATCTTCCATTCCGAACATTGCTGCCGCTTTTTCTTGCAAAGCATTTACTGTTGGATCCATTTTAAAAACATCATCACCAACTTTGGCAGTCATCATTGCTTCCAACATTCCTTTTGTTGGCCTTGTTACTGTATCTGAGATTAAATCTATAATCATATCTATTTTATTAAAAATTTGTCACTTCGAGTTCTTATTATGAAACCAAAATAGCTCTAAAAATTGTCTCGAAAACTTTTTTTAATGTAATATTAAAATTGTTTTCGAGACAAACTTATTTATTTTTCTGCTATCTACTAGCATTGAATATGGCGAAATTAATATTTATAATCAGTTCCAATAGGTGAACCGTCAGGTATTTTTGGGGCCTTACTTTTCTTAAACGAAATCGGATTTTTAACAAAACCTTCAATCATTTTTATCATTGCTGTATCGTATATTTTTTGAATTCCTGTAGCTTCTTTATGTTCTAAAAATAATTTGATTTCATCCAACTTAAACAACACAATTGCATTTACCTGTTGGTACTGATTCTTGTAAGATGCTAAATAAAACAACTGCTCCAAAAGGGTTGTATTGATAACATTTTGTAGTTCTTGATAATACGAATCTTTATGTGTTTTTTTGATGGTTTTTAGAATCAATTCATCAATTAATTCGTTGAAACCTAATTGTTTTTTTTCTAAACTTTTATGTGCAATTAGTCTTGAAGCTCTTTGTGGATTTAATAATAAATTTAACGTCATTTCACTTGCTGTTTCTACCGCTCCAAAAGCATCAAATGCTACCCCTAAATCGCTTTTAAAAGATTCTCTAGTTCTACCAAAACCGATTGCTCTTGGCGGAAATAATTCTAATTTTTCTTTCGGAATTGCAATTTCATCCACAGCAATTGTTTTTAAAACTGCTTGCAAAGCAATTCTTTCTGTCGTTCCTGAAACTCTTTCTACTACTTTTTGATTTCCGCCTTTTACGGCATAACTATAATTTAAACCACCAATTAGTTTTACAGTTGCTTCTGTTTGAAATCTATGGAAAAAATACAAAGGAACAAACACATCTTCTAACACAGAATAAGGTTGATTTGTTTTAATATTATCAACAGAAAAATTTGCAATAGCTATTTTTCTAACTTCTAAGAGAGTATACAACTCATCATAAATAGTACCTCCATTATCCCATAAATGAGCCGTTGCGCTTGCACTTCCTTGAGGCCTTGCATCTGCATCTGATAAATATTTTAATCCGCTAGAAAAAGCGTTTTCTAAAATGGCATTTAGTTCTTGTAATTCATTTTTATCTTCTGTAAAATCTTGATAAGAATACGCAACGGTTACTTTATCCCAAGCACCAATTTTAGTATCATACGCGTCCGAAAAATCAATTTCACCGTCTTTTAAAGTGAATTTTGGATGTGGATAATCCATCACAGAAGTCCTTCCGTTAGTACTTGCTATAAAGTTGTGAGCAAACCCTAA
>JBNMNZ010000146.1:0-4921 GCA_051276605.1 Polaribacter sp.
AATAACTTTATCTAAATTATCATTAAATAATTTTTTAGGTGACTCAACAGCAAGATTATTTGTCATTCCGCTTAAATACCCAATATTATAAGTTACAATGCTAAAAATAGAATCATTTTCAGGAACTATATGGTTGTCTACTTCAATCAATTTAGCATATTCACTTTTATCTAAAGTTGACGAGGAAGCCCAAAAAAAGAAAATTACAAAAGCTATAATCAATACTAAAAAAATACGAAAAATAAATTTTAAGAATCGTTTCATACGTTTTCAGATGGGTTTTCACTAGAAAATTCTGAGACTACTTTTAGAATTGCAGCATCAATTTTTTCTTGATTTATATTATATTTTAAAGCTATTGATTTTTTCTCAGGAAACTGTTCGATTGTAACAGTTGTTGATGGAAATGCAAAATCGACACCTAATTCGCTAGCTAATTTAATAATTGCCATGTGTAATCTGTGTTTAGAAGACTGCTCAACACCCCAAGCTAAACTTTTAAAATAGACGTTTACCATGATCAATAATGCAGAATCTCCAAAACCAGTAAATTCTACATTATAAGAATCAGATCGTGTTTCTGGATGTACAACAATAATTTCTCTCACTCCTTTTACAAACGCTTCAATTAATTCTGGAGGCGTATCATAACGAACTCCTAGGTTAGTATTATAACGTCGAAATAAACGTAATCCTTTATTATTAATCACAATCTCAGACAATTTACTATTTGGGATCTGATACACAGATGTATCTGATGCACGCACCATCGTAGATCTAAAACCAACTTGTTCTACTGTACCAACAACTTCTCCTGCTTCTATCCAATCATCAATATGAAAAGGTTTATCGATAAATATCATGATTGTACCAATGAGGTTTCTTACAGTATCTTGAGATGCTAAAGCAAATGCCAAACCACCAATTGTTGCTCCTGCTAATAGTGTTGTTGTATCTACACCAAATAATCTTAACAACTTAAAAACACCAAAAGCGATGACCAACCCAGTTAAGAAATTATTTAAAATTGGCACGAGTTGATCGTCTAATCTCCCATCGGTTTTTTCTGTAAATTGAGCATAAATCTTCATAATTACTTGCACCAATTTAAGAAAAACATAAATCCAAAAAATAGTACCCGCAATGTTTAATGCTAAGAAAACCCATGTATTAATATATAAAGGAAACCCTAATGATGGAAAAATTTTGTCTATAAACGCTAAAGAAACTAATAAACTAATAGGATGCGCTAATTTTTTAAGCACTTTCTTTACTTCAAGATTTGTGTTTCTTTTGGTTATTTGATGTTGAATTTTCTGTAAAAACAAAAAAACTATTCTTTTGACCATAAAGAAAATAATAGTTGCCAACCCAAATAGCAACAATAAACCTATCAGTTGCCAAAGCTCAATTCCTAAAAACTTTTTATGACCAGAAACAGGAATTAATTTTTGTAAGCTTTCAGTATACCAAGGAAAAACCTCCTGGTATAATATATCAATGTTTGCAATCGTTTCTGATGAATAATACCAATTTTCGCCAATTTTCTCTAAAGAAATCTGAGGCATTCTTAGAGGAAATAAAACGTATTTATAGGAACTAGAAGAACTAATGGTGTCGTTATAATTGGGGTTATTAGGCACCTTGTTTATATCGATAAATAAGCCTTTCCCGTCAAATATTTTTTTAATTTTAATAGCTTTTTCTATCGCTATTTTTTCTTCTAACCCAAAAATAGTTGCGGCAGCCTTTTTAGGTTGATAAGATCCATCTTGTAAAAAATATAAATGTGTGTATATGGTTGCATTTGGGTTGGTTAAATCTACATTAACTGTTTCTTGAGCATTTGTAAAAAAAGAGGCAAATAAGAAATAAAATAAAAGTTTTTTCATGTTCTGTAAAAGTTAAACACTCGTTAAATTGAATTACAAACTTAAACCTTTTAAAAATTTTAATGTCAAAGAAGTACACATAAAAAATAATTAAACAAATATACCATGAAAAAAATAGCAAGCATTTTAATTTTAGTATTCGCTTTTACAGTAACAGTTCAAGCACAGAAAAAAGGAAAGCACAATGAAAGAGGTTCAAAATTAACAGTGGAACAATATGCCGATTTAGCGGTTAAAAAAATGACTTTGGCTTTAGATTTATCTGAAAAGCAACAAAGTCAAATTAAACCTTTAATTAATGCGCAAGCTGCGTCAAGAAAAGCAGCTATGGAAAGTAGAAAGGAAAATAGAAGTAAAAAACAGAGACCTACTGGAGATGAAATTTATGAAATGAAGAGCAAGCAGTTAGATCATAAGATTGCTTTTAAAAATAAAATGAAAGACATCTTGGATAAAGAACAATTTGAGAAGTTTGAGAAAATGAAAAAAGGCAGAAAAATAAAAGGAATGAAGATGATGAAGAAAAGAAAAATGGAAAAAGAAGGAAAAAGTGAGCGAAACTAAATACTAATTTTAGTTGATTCATTTTAAATAAAACCCGATTTCATTTAAGAAATTGGGTTTTTGTTTTATGCTGCATTTCGCGTTAGCGATTGTAATGGCATCCTTTTATGAAGCATGAATAAAAGATATAATGAAAAGCGCGACCTTGTGTAACGCCCAAATATTATTCTTTAAACCAACTAGAATATTCTAGATAATTATTAGCAATTCGATCTATTTCACCCGAAATTAATTCTTGCGAGATATCTTTTACTTTTTTAGCAGGAACACCTGCATAAATACTACCACTTTCTACTCTCGTATTCTTTGTAACTACTGCTCCTGCTGCAATAATCGAGTTCGATTCCACGACACAATCATCCATAATTATAGAACCCATACCGATTAAAACATTATCATGTATTGTGCAACCATGTACAATTGCATTGTGCCCGATGGAAACATTATTGCCAATCGTTGTAGGTGATTTTTGATAGGTTGCATGGATTACCGCACCATCTTGAATGTTCACCTTATTACCAATTTTTATATAGTGCACATCTCCTCTAATAACAGCATTAAACCAAATGCTACATTCTTTACCTAGAGAAACTTCTCCAACAATAGTAGCGTTTTCTGCTACATAACAATCTTCTGGTATTTGTGGATGTTTTCCGTTTACGGGTTTAATAATAGGCATATTATGGGTGTTTTAAGACTAGATTATGGGTAAAAACAAAACTTAAGTGAACGTTGTAAATATATTAATTTAAAAAAAATCTCTATACAAATTTAATGAAAAATCAAATTTAATCGATCCAACAACAAGGAAATAAGTGTAAAATATTTAGAAAAAAAGAAAAGAATTCAAAAGCAAAAGAAGAAGTTACATTGCTAAAAAATATTTTTTTGTAACAAACTAAAATTATCGAAGTTTACATACATTTCGGCAAGTTAAAAGCTATTTTAATTCGTTTTTAAAACCTGATCTATAGAAATCGTATTATTTTTCAGGTTATTAACCTGCTTTAGTTTAGAAACTGAAATATTAAATTTTCTGGCAATAGAATATAAAGTATCTCCTTTTTTTACCTTATAATATGTAGTATCTAAAGTCTTCGTTTTCGTCTTTTCTCTTTTCGGTTTTTCATAGTTAAAACCTTTTGCTTTTACCTTATCAAACTCATACAATCTATAATCTTCAATAATTTTTATCAGTTTGTTTGGGTACTTTTTATCTGTAGCATAACCGGCTTTTTTCAACCCTTTTGCCCATTTTTTATAATCCTTAGCTCTATAATTAAATAAGAAAGCATACCGTTTTCTTTTTGTTAAAAATGCTGAATGATCATTATAAGAAGTCTCTACATATTGGTATTTTCTAAAGCATTCTCCTTTTTCGTCATCATCATGATACACACGTTCTCCTTTCCACCCTGCATGGCATTTTATTCCAAAATGATTATTAGATTTTAAAGCTAATTTACTGGTTCCATTCCCAGATTCTAAAATCCCTTGTGCTAAAGTGATACTTGCAGGAATTTTATTTTCGTGCATTTCCTTAACAGCAATTGAGGCATATTTTCTAATATAAACTAATGTCTGTTTATTTAATCTAGGGTTTTTCTTAATTAGTTTTTTTGTGAGTTCTTTTTGATTTACAGAAGGTAGTTTTTCAGGTTTTGATTCATTTAAAACGACACCTGGGCTTTTCTTTCTTTGGCTCGTTTTTTTACTAGAGCCACAGCTAGATAAAATCAATAAACAGAGACAGTACAATAAAACCCTTAACTTCATAAAACATTAATTATTTGCTGATCTTTCTTTTCTAATATTTGATTAACTCCGGCTATCCCTTGAATTCCTCCTGTATGAATTGCTAAAATCTTACTTCCTTCAGTAAACTCATCTTTTTTAATTAAATCTAAAATACCGAATAACATTTTTCCTGTATAAACTGGATCTAATAAAACACCTGTTTCAGCTGTAAAGTTATTGATAAAAGTAATTAATTCTTCATTGTGTTTTGCATAACCCCCAAAATGGTATGCTTTCTGTAAGCTCCAATTTTTCTTTCTGCCTACATATTTTTTAATTTCTTCTGATAAAAAGTTTCCTTTTAAAGCAGGGAATCCTATTATTTTTTGATTCTTTTTGGATGCGTTTATCAAACCAGAAATTGTTCCTCCTGTTCCTACAGCCGAACAAATATAATTGAATTCTGAATCTTCTTTATTTAAAATTTCTTCACAGCCATCAACTGCCAAACAATTTGTTCCTCCTTCGGGAATTACATAAAAGTCGCCCCATTTATTTTTCATCTTTTCAACAAAGCCAAACGAAGATTTTTGACGGTATTGTTCTCTAGAAACAAACTGAAATTTCATCCCATTATTATGTGCTTCTCTTAAAGTAGCATTTTGCTCTAATGTTTCTTCAAGTTTTTTGCCTAATTCATCACCTCTAATAATTCCAAAAGTTTTAAA